>JAGLYY010000334.1 GCA_023131935.1 Spirochaetales bacterium
GAAAGAATCACCCTGGCGGCACCGGCACGTTTCAGGATAGCAATTGCAGCCATTCCGACAGGCCCGCTTCCACAGATAACAACATTATCCCCTGGGCGGACCCCTCCCGCACGTTCAATTACAGCGTTATAAGCAACAGAGGTCGGTTCTACCATACTTCCCAGCTTGAAAACCTCCTCTTCGGTATATCTCTTCCGTAGAGGATCCAGACTCCAGAGCACTTTATCCGGCAGAACAATATACTTCGCGAAGGCCCCATTGAGATTAAAACCTATCTCATCCAGCCGTTCGCAATGATTCGGCCAGCCATCGGCACAGGGTTTACAGCTTCCGCACCACAACATCTCTTCGGGGCAGACCCATTCGCCGCCTTTAAAGAGTTTGTTTGTCTCCTTATTCATAGCGCCGGGGCCCACTTCCCGGACGATCCCTGAAAGTTCATGGCCGAGGGTACAGGGGAAGCCGGTGAGGCCGGGATACCAGATGTATCCATCATCATCCGCTTGAGCCATATGGACATCACTTCCACAAATACCACACTGTTTCACTTCGATGAGCACTTCACCCGGACCGGGTTTGGGGATATCAACTTCCTCAATCTTAAGCCGGGGATTTCTCCACACCTTACTTCCCAGATAAGTCTGTTTCTTGTCTACATCCTTGGGACCAAGCTTGAACTCCGGTTTGGGTTCCCAGTCCGCATACAATCTGACAGCTTTCATCTTTCCTTCCATAGACTGTCTCCTTTCAAAATTTTGCAAACGTTTACAACTTTTTTTGCAAAACCATGGAATTTTAATCCTCTGATCAGAGAACTGTTCCCGTCAGAGTTATAACAACCTACCGATGTGCCTTAAGGCGGTTTTCACAAACTACTTTTCCTTACAATCAATTCCGGCTCAAGCATAACTTTCCTGGTGGAAACTCTGTTCTCACCTTTTTTAATAATTTCAACCAGTATTTCGAAGGCAATTCTGCCCATCTGGTATTTGGGCTGATAGATCGTTGAAAGCTGGATCTCCTGAAGAGACGCAATGGGGATATCATCAAATCCCACAACGGCTATATCTTCCGGAACTCTCAACCCCGCATCTTTAACCGCCTGGATTGCCCCCAGGGCAAGGAGATCGTTTGCCGCGAAAAGCCCTCTCGGGTAGTCGTTGTTCCCGATCATCTCTTTTACCAGGGTGTACCCCGACTTCTGCTTGAAATCACCCTGCTTCACATATTTCTCAGAAAATATTATTCCATATTTCTCAAAAGCCATCCTATACCCCTCAAGCCGTTCATCTGCCGTTGAAGAGTCTGCTGATGCACCGATAAATCCAACTGTTTCATAACCTGCTTCAATCAGATGTTTCGTGGCAAGGAAACCCCCGCGAACATTATCAATAACAACATAACTTCGATCTGTATCTTGCGGGGCCCGGCTGACATACACCACCGGGATATCCTCATGGATGATTTGCTCCAGTGGTTTGACAGAATTCGAAATGGGCGCCACGATAAGACCGTCAACCCTCCGTTCTGAAAGCAGATTGATATACTGCTCTTCCCGCTCAATTGACCAGTTGGTATTACAGAGAAATACATTGTAGCCAAAGTCGTTGGCACACTCCTCGATTCCCCCTGCAACTTCCGGAAAGAACGGATTCTTGATATCAGGAATGATAAGGCCGATTGTATTGGTCTGTTTTCTGACAAGCCCCCGAGCAATTGCGTTTGGGCGATAATTCATCTTCTTCGCGACCTCCAGGACTTTACTCCTGGTAGAAGCTTTTACGCCATACTTGTCATTCAGGGCCCTGGATACCGTTGC
>JAGLYY010000335.1 GCA_023131935.1 Spirochaetales bacterium
GTGTCAATGCGCTTTGTGTATACCTCGGAAGAGTTTGTTGTTGAATTTATCGTTATGCTTGCGCTCGTGTTATACCACGGTATGTTATCAACATATCCTTCAGGATTTACGGCAGTAGAATTAGGCTGCTGATATGGAACCGCAGGTTGCTGTGTGGGTAATTTCAATGCTGGATCCCCAAGCAACGTGAACTCAAAGAATGTAACGTTGTCATAAATATTAAATACATTCTCCTCATAATATCTTTCCATCGCTGTTTTTGTCATACTTCCGAGCGTATTTGAGCCGCTGTGATATGCCTCAAATAGATATGTCAACATTCCTTGCATGCACGGCTCTTTTATGATATAAAGATACCCTTTATCTAAGTGAATATTCCAACCTCCATAACAAACTCTTGAGCCACCTATGTATGAGATTCCAGAAGCATTCGAGAGCAATACACCTTCGCCAAAGGAAATCGGCTGATTCTCATTTGGATATAGTTTCGTATCGAATGCGCCATTCATACACGCAACCGATGCAATGATGGAGACATTTGTACTCTGTGGTAAGTCTTCCATTATTGCTGTATTTATTGTATTAACCCAACCTTCGTGAGGATCGGATTTCCACATTGCATCTCCAGAGCCATGACTGAACTGGTAGATAAAACCGTAATTACCTTCGTATGCCGATTGAACCTTTTCTGGTGTGTAGTTTCCATCGGATAGATATAATTTCGTTATATTCATTCCGTTGAAGTATCCTTTATTTACGCTATCAACGGTTGCCAATTCACCAACATAATATCTTGAGCCTTTATTCCAAAAGGGCGTCCCACCAATCAATGCTACGTTCTTGAACCAATCGTAGCGGACATTCGCATCCCAATTCTCGATCTTCTGCACAACATGCTCTGCCTCCTCTATATTGTTCACAGGTAGCCTGCCAACCATATAATCTGGAAATAAATCGTAATCTGGAGATGCATAGAAGAAATCAGTTGGAATCCAGTTGTTGTATGAGTTCTTATGGTCGATATAAATATAATAACTCGGCGGAACCAACCTTGCATTACCAAAGAGCGTGACGTAGTTCAGCTTCGAGTGATTGGCTGTGTCATTTAAATATTTAATAATCTTCTTTGCAAGGCTGTAGTTGTATTCTTCTATGTTACCCCATCCTGAAAGTGAAGGGGTTTTGTATCCATCATAAGGGGGGTCCGATGCATTGTCATAGTTCGAGTATATCCAGGTGGTATTCACGACTTCTGTGGGTATTGCAGGAACAGAAAAATTATGAAAGTCAGCAAGGCTTTTTGCCTGCTCATAAAGCTCCGGAGGTGTTATTATTATATTCTCTGCACTTGTCGGACTGTCTCCAAAAGCTTCTTGAGAAGCGCTGTACAAAAAAAAATCTCCACTGCCCTTGTAATATACATTAATCTCAGCATCAGTAATCAATATAGCCTTCTTTTTCGCTGGTATGTATTGAAGTGGATAAAATCTAACGAAGACATGTTTGTGCTCGTTATCGCATCCGGCATCATAAGAGACCGCAGTTCCGGGGAAGTAGGTATTCATCCCATATACCTTTTCATCTCGTATTATCTCCGGCATTACTTCTTTTTTTAGCTTCTTCTTTTCCGACCAGGAGACAGGCTGCGGCACTGGAGCGATGTTCAATTCGTTTTTAATCACTCTATACTTCAGATTGCTTATCGCAACGCCAATAACCTCTGCGTTCTTTGGCAGTTTCAAGACGTGCGTCTGCATAGGAAGTTGCGGCTCCCCGGGCTTGGTGAAGGGCTTGAGGTCGCCTACTTCTAAATAGACATAATCATCCATCGGATGAATCGAACACTCGGAAGCTTCTATCTTAATTCTGATTGCTTTTGTGTCATATTTTTCATGAACAGGAGCAGTGCCCGATATTGTTGTGATGCCCAGTTTGGCTATGTCTTCCTGTTCTTGTATGCCAAACGATACAATAGATGTGTTTAATTCAGCTATGGGTCTGGCTGAGACAGGCGAAAGCGAAATTGATGTGAGTAATGTGATTGTTATTGCACCAAATAAGATACCAGCGAATATTTTCTTCATTTTTTATTCAGTTGTATTATGAAAAACAGGTTAACTTTTAAAAAATAAAAATAGGGGATCGAAAAAAAGAAAACGATCCACCAACACTTCTTTTCAGTTTATTCTTTCTTGCGCTTTCGGTGGTTGAAGAACAATACCAGACCGAGTATCGCTGCGACTGGAATGGCAATTGTTGCAAATTCTGGGACGTTCGTTAATTGCAAATCCTCGTTACTCGCGTCAAGTGATATCCATGGATTATTCTCGTCGTAAGCCACGTCATCTATGACTATTTGATAGTTTGCTCCATTGGGACCGTCTGAAACTAAAGTTACATCTATGTAATCAAAACATGACGCCCCCTGACCACCAGCGTGATCTTGGTACCATGTTAGGGTCAGAGGTGAGGTGCCATCTACACTACGATCATCACCACGTTCGGTAATATAGATATGTATATTGTCAACGGCTGCTCCACCATCAACTGGGTTTATGGTCACAGTTAACTCATGCGCATGATCAATTAACAAAGTACTAAAATAGTCCGAGAGTTTCACGTCCAAGTTATTATGCGCCTCTCCATTATTTATTAGCATATATGGAGCAGACACAAGGACATCAGTATTATCATAGAATATATCCATTTGCTCATCCGATGCCGCTGCAAGCCCTGTCATCGCTGCCACTATGAAAAAAGCACCCACAAACGCCACTATTATTTTTCGGTTTTTCATTTTTTCTTTTTCACCTCCTTTATTTTTTATCCCTATCTCTTCTGTGCTTTCGGTGGTTGAAGAAGAACAGTAGTCCGAGTATTGTTGCAATAGGCACTGCGACTGTTGTGAATTCTGGAACGTTCACCACCTCTTTAATCTCCAGACTCCTGTCCATAATCACACTACTGTAACCCACATCTTCCATACGTAATTGATATTTTGCCCCAGCAGGACCATTTGAAACCAAAGCTACATCTATGTAATCATAACCTCCTGAGCCAGCAGTATCTTGGTACCAATATAAGGTCACTGATGAGGTGCTACTTGCACTCGCTACACCACTCCGTTCAGTAGCAGTTATAGTTATATCCGTAGTAACAGCTCCACTGGAAATTGGAATTATGGTCAGCGTTAATGTATGCAACTGGTTTGCCGGCGAACTCCCCCAATAGTTAAAGAATTTTAAGTCCAAATTATAACTCGTTGTTCCACCGTTGTCTAGTATAAGTGGTGAGTACAAATTGTAATCAGTCCCATCTTCAAGTATTTTCACACTCTCTGCTGCCGCAAGCCCTGTCATCACCGTCACTATGAGAAAAATACCTACAAGCGCCACTATTATTTTTCGTGTTCTCATTTTTTCCCTTTTTTTCTTTTCACCTCCTTTTATTTTTAGCACATCATTTTAATTATCCAAGGCAGTATAAAAGGGTATAAGTGCTTGGAGTAAGGAACACAGGTAAGAACCTCAGGTCAGTATCCAAAGTAGTGCTTCCTTTAAATAGAACCAGTCATAACAGAATATTAGCATCCTCAGCATCCATCGCAGAAAGCTTTATATAACAGCAGGTCGTATGGAGGAGTGAAGTAGGTAATGTCCAGCGCCGAAAAGAAAAAGGAAATGGATAT
>JAGLYY010000336.1 GCA_023131935.1 Spirochaetales bacterium
TGTTGTCTGATACTGAGGAAGGGTCGCGATTATATCGCTTATGGAAAAATCCCCTGGGAATTCTCCAGACTGTTTTGATTTTCCCCACCAGGTTTCGAAAAGTCCCTGACGATTGTCTCCTCCCCGGAGGAGCAGAAGTTTCAACAATGTTCCGATGGTATTTAATGGATCCCGGACCGCCGCGGGGTGGGTGATATTGCCCCCATTGGAACCCTCTCCGAGAATCCTCACGATATAACCGGCCTGCCTGAGCTGCCCGGCCCGTTCTACTACGTTCGCTTCCCCAACTTCACAGCGGTGGACCTCGACAGCAAAAGCCCCGGCAATCTCCTCAATACGGGTGGAGGTTGGACCGTTTACCACAACGGCAGCTTTTACCCCCTCTCCCAGTTTGCCTTCGGTATACAGGAAAGCAAGTTCACCAAGGACCGTCAGGGCGAAAACCTCCTGGGCTTCAAGAATATGTGCTTTTCCAGTGGAAGAATTGAGATACACAATATTCCCGCGGTCCCCATCATTATCAGACACATATCCGAGGAGGAATGAGGGGTCTTCACGGTGGGCTTTTTCAAGTTCCTCCCTGCAGAGGTTTAAGGATTTCCCCTCCGGTACAATCCGGTGAACAATCTGACGGGGGAAGTCATTTATCATTTTCACTTTTACCCCTAGCTCAGAGAGGAATACTTTATCGATAGATGTGCCTCTGGCGCTGCCGTTTAGCTCAGCGATAATACCGATACCGGCAGATGCCGCCTGGGCGCGAAGCCGTGCAATGATGCTATGGTCCTCTCCGCCGCAATAAACCTCATTGGTAAAGTCCGAATAAACTTTGAAGGCCGCATGTTTCCAGCGGCTAACCCCATCATAGATATCCATCACGTCATCCGGGGAAATGGAAGCTGATAAATCCTTTAGTCTTTTTGGAGCGGCAGGATCTTTGAAGAGTTGTAGAAAATCATTAATGAGCTTTATCGCGTCCCGGGTTTTTAAGACTCCCCCTTCGGCAAGTCCGAATTTAAGACCATTGTGCCCAATTGGATTATGACTCGCGGAGATATATGCAAATCCTTTAGTCTCCGGATCAATTTTCGTATAGGCCATTAGTTCGGGGGCCGCGGTGATGAAGGTGTAACGGATTTTCAACCCTTGAGAGAGGAATATCCGTATCATGATCTCCGCGATGGCGGGGCCGGTGAACCGGGAATCGGTACCGAGTACTATGCATACAGTCCGGCCGGGGTACAAATCTTTTAGAAAATTGGCAAAAACCAGTGCGATCCCGGCAACTAGATAACGGTCAGCAGGGGCAATCTCTTCGGTGGTACTTTCTTCATCACCATCCGTGGCAAAAACCTTTCGCCAGCCTGAAGCGGATAGAATGAAGGTTCCGAGAGCAGACTCGAGGTCCTCTTTCGACGGAATTGTCCCTGATAACGGATCCTCATCCGGGTTTCCCAATTGAAACCGGTACTTCGGGTCGAGTACGGTCATGATACTCCCTCCCGGATCCCCCTCAGATAGAAGACTTTAAGGTAATCCACTTTGCCCTTTGCCTTTAATCGAAAGGGTCCATCGGTATCAATGCAATCGGTTAATTTAGACATTGTGCTTTCCGCGATGAGAATCTGCCCCGGACGGGCCGCGTCACACAATCTTGAGACAATGTTCACATTATCTCCTATTACGGTAAAATCTGCCCGCCTGTCAGGACCCATAGGAGTCATATGAGCTATCATCCCCTGAATAACCTCTCCGGT
>JAGLYY010000337.1 GCA_023131935.1 Spirochaetales bacterium
TTAGGGTTTACGCATTGATCGAAGCAGGGCACCCAAGACCTTTTCTGTCTCCACAATTTTAATTCACAGCCAGAAATATCATATTTGATCAGAAGCACCACTTCGTTAGCCAATCCTACCTAATAGCCTATAGCCTATCCACCTACAGCCTTCCTCCTGCAACACTACAAGCCTACCGTCTACCTAGCTAATAGTCTACAGTCTATCTACCTACAGCCTTCCCCCTACAGCCTGATATGTTATCATAGTGTTAAGGCATTGTGCAGGAGAATATAACGTGGGGGTTAACTGATGTATCTTATCCTGGGGGCGATGGAGGGTGAAATTGAAGGAGTTCAGGAAAAAATAAATGGGCAATCCATAATGAAGGCTGGAAATGGAGAGGTCCTGAAAGGCCGGATAGGGGAGGTCCCGGCCGCTGTCGCCTGTTGCGGCGTGGGCAAAGTGAATTCCTCCGCTGCTGCCCAAAGATTAATCGATTTCCTTAAACCTGAAGCTCTCATTATGGTGGGTATCGCGGGAGCAGTGAACCCCGAATACAAGGTGAAGGACCTCCTTATCTGCGCGGATAGCCTGCAGCATGATATTGATGTAACAGCCCTGAAATTGGCTCCTGGAAAGTTGTCAGGAGACCAGAATATTTTCACCCCGGGGGAGGGCTCCCTCATTAGTGCCGCCGGGGATGGGGCGAATCTTGTAGCCTCGGCCTCGGGAGTTCGAAGCTATATCGGCCGAATCGCGACGGGAGACCAATTCATTCAGGATCCGGAGAAACGCTCCTGGATACGGGATACCTTTCAGGCCGATGCCGTTGATATGGAGACAGGGGCGGTGGCCAGGGTCGCGGAGATTAACGGAATCCCCTTTGTGAGTATCCGGGTTATCTCGGATACTGCCGGCCATGTTCTCCCGAAAAACTTCAGAGAATTTCTAAAGGAGGCTGCTGGTATCCTTGGGGACATCATAGTAGAGATGATAACAATCTTGCCGTGACGTTGACTTTTTCACGGCACCGGGCTATATTCTGCATCTATATAAAGCGATTATGACCCTAAATGAGGATAAAGGAGTTGTTATGTCAAAGGCTCATAGAGGAACCGGTATCCGGGACCAGGTTAGAAGTGGCCGTGGAACCTGCCCGGTATGCAAGAGAAGCGGAATCAAGCTTCTTTACGAAGTAGAAGCTGGAGAAAAGAAAGTGATGATCTGTAAGCAGTGCAAGACTGCCCTTTCCCACGGGAAACACAAGGAAGCACTGGCCGCTCTTTAACAAAGACTGACTGAAGTTATACTTTTATTATCTGGAACAACCTGCCGGAATGAGCAGGTTGTTTAGACTGTAGGCTGTTAGGCTGTAGGCTTTGGGATGTCAGCCCATATATTTCTTCCCTGGGGAAATCCTTGGTTTCCCGATAGATCAGAAGCACCACTTCGTCAGCCAATTCAAACGCTCTGAGCTTCCTGTGCTCACGCACGATTCCCTCCCGCGCTACTACAAGCCTACCGTCTACCTACCTAATAGCCTACAGTCTATCTACCTACAGCCTTCCCCCTTCTACAGCCTATCTACCTACAGCCTGCTTGGGCCTACTTGGTACGCAGATTTTTGCTGAGAGCGAGAAAACGGGGAAGTATCTTTCCGCTTGAATCCAGGGCAATTGAAGGGCCGTCAATTTCTACAGGGATGAATCGGACGTACCTGATTTGGTTTTTATAAATTCCGACCGACAGAATGAGGCTTTCCTCGGCGAAGGGCATTTCCCCCATACCGTTAAAGAGGAAATTTCCCAGGGAGTAGGCGATAAGGGCCCCCTCATAGGCCTCCACCCCCTGCAGTACATGGGGATGAGATCCAAGCACAAGCTCAACGCCTGAATCCACCAGCTGCCGGCAAAGGTTTCTCTGTTCATCTGAGGGTTGGCTGCGCCATTCATGACCTCCATGGACCATTATGATATCAAAGCTGTCCGGATTGGCAGCCTGGCTGATGGTCTGGAGGGTCTCCTCAGTATTCCACAGGATTCCAGGCCGCAGGGAGGTCACCGCTGCCTGAATTTCACCGTTAAAACCGTTTCGCTCCTCCGGATAAGCACCAAAAGAAAGGACCGAGACAGAAAGGTGCTCAATTTGTGTTTTCCATGGTTCGGCGGCTTCATCCGGGCTCCTTCCCGCCCCCGAGGTCCCTATACCTTTAGCTTTAAGATGATCGAGGGTATCGGTGAAACCGGTTGTACCGAAATCATAGCAGTGGTTGTTTGTGATCGACAGGTAGTCGAAACCGGCTTCCTGAAGGTAGGAGAGAGATTCCGGTCTAAACCGGAAATTATAGGATTTAGGAGTCTGTGTATCCCCGGTTGTCACCGCTCCTTCAAGGTTTCCAAGAAGGAGGTCTAACTCCTGCAGCGGTTTCAGGGTATCATGAAAAACCGGACCCACCCCTTTTTTAAAGAAGGTATCTTCAATTCCCCTCTGGAGCATCATGTCTCCAACACCACCTATCCAGATAATCTTTTCTTTTTTTGTGAGGAGATCATGTTGAAGTGCTCCGGATATCCCTGCGAACCATCCTTCAAGAAGTGATCCCTCTGCAGCCTTTACGGATAGAAATATCTCACTGATGAGAGGATAATCCTCATCACCAGGATACAATCCATCGACTGCGAGGGCCTTTTCGGGGAGATGGACTTCCTCAATCGGGACAACGGGGAAAAGGGAAATGTATTCTAAAGATACTCCGGTTTTCACATCAAGAAAATCGGTTGTCGGGGCAAAGATGGTCCGGGAAAGCAAAATGCTGCCTGAAGTACCTTTTCCAGTATCAGGAATATCCCGGTTCAACCAGGAACTCTTATAGAGAATGATTTTTCCAGTATCCTTTGCGCTTACCGCTGTCGTTAGGAGAATCCTCTCCGGGAGAGGATAGCTTTTAATCAGCTCGCTGAAGTTTTCTTCAAGATCTTCAGGTATCGAAATGATAACTCTTTCGATACGGGCGCAGCCTGTCAGGAAAAGCGGAAGAAAGATAGTGAGGAGAACAAAAATCCTGTACCGGTTCTTCATGGGATTAAGATGAATGAAATTCTGTGATTCTTCAAGTAGCTCTGATACGATGTAAAATGACAATGTAGGAATGCAGAAGAAATTTATCCGTTCTTGCTGCTTTTCCGCAGAGCTTCAAGGACCGTAAGCTTTTCCGTAGGTGAAAACGCCGACTCCCGGAAAGTTTCAGCAATATCAGCGGCAAGGGACCCCTTTTTTTCATGGCCATTTCCGTAAAGAACCGAAAGGACCTCCTCCATGGTGATTGTAGTCAGGGCCTTTTGAGGAAGAATCCTGCCCGACTCGGTAAGGACAAGCAATTTTCCCCTGGTAAACATGGTTAAATACTCACGGATGATTCCAGGAGAAATGTGGATTTTTCGGGAGAGGTCATTTTCATCTGGGGGATTTTTTCCCAGTTCGAAAGATTCCGCCACCGAAAAAAAGATCTCTAGTCCCAGAGTTAAACGTGCCTGAGGCTGGAAGGATTCAATATCAGCCATATCCCAGGAGGTGCTTTTATATTGGTGGACATAGGATACCTTCAGGGAGAAGAGAATAATATTCCATACCAGGTAAATCCAGAAAAGAAAAACCGGTATTACCGCAATCGATCCATAAATAATGGATATCCTTATTACCGAGTTCGTAACATAGATAAATATGTTCTTTGCGATTTCCCAGAGAATGGTTCCCACGAAAGAACCGAGGAGGGCGCTTGGAAAGCGGACCCGGACAGATGGCAGGAGGGTGATCATGAGTAGAAGGACCAGAAAGATAAAAAGAACAGGGATGATATTGAAAAATAATTTTGTGAAGAGACCGATTTCTTTCAAGGTTTCAGCAGGGAAAGAGGAAGTGATGTATGAGGTAACAGAGAGACTTGCACTGATCAGCAGGCTTCCAACAACAATGACCGAAATGTAAACGGTGAGTTTCCCGAGGAAGTTCCGGCGGGAGCGCGTATGCCAGAGGGTGTTGAAAACATTTGAAACCGAATCGATAAGAAAAATACTGGTAATGGTAAAAAAGGTCAGCCCGATAACTCCAAGGGTACCGGCGTTTTCAACAAACCGGTTGATATATCCAACGATTTCATCCTGCTTTGTCGGGATGAGCTGGTCAATAAGAAAAGTCTCAAAGGTTGACAGGGCCTGTTCAAA
>JAGLYY010000338.1 GCA_023131935.1 Spirochaetales bacterium
GCCCGGACCGGGGCATGGTCTTTAAAAAATTCCCCGATCACTTTCCGGGTAAAACGGATAGTCCAGGTGAGCCACTTGAAGCAGGGCGCGATGGGACCTGTTATTTTCCTGAAAAAGGAAATCATTGCTGGTTGCTTCATGGCACAAGGATGGATGAAAAATGACGCTTTGGCAACCTGTTATCAGCAATTATAATTTTAGCCCATCTGACTCACTTGCTTTGACCGATTCCCGCACTAAATTATATCTCGGGTTAGATGGTTATTCAGGATCCCATTTACGCGCGCCATGCACAACTCCAGTAATCCAAACACCATCATTATCAAAGCGATACATGATGCGATAAGATCCATAGATGATTTCACGACAAGATTGATTGCCAATTTCAGGTATTACACGTCCAGAGAGGGGAAACTTCTGTAACCGATCTGTTGCTTCAAATAATCGAACTACAAAAAGAGCAGCCTGGTCAACGGAGTCTCTGGCAATAAATTCTGCAATAGAATCGATATCTTTTAATGCAGATGGTGCCCAAATCACTTTACCCACTTTTGTAATCTCTGTTTAGCTTCCTCGTGCGAAATTCCTTTTCCTTCTTGAATTTCACGTTCGCCATGTTCAAACTTTGTGTTGATGTACAACGCATGAATAATATCATCCATGCTTGATTTATTTGGTAAAGTATCAATTACATGTCTGGCAATCTCTTTCACAGTCATTTTTTCCTCCTATAAAAAGTTAATCACAAACTCCTTACTATAGAAAGCATTATGATACAATTTCTATCATATACCAATCCCGGCCTGATTTATAGCCGGTTTATAGTGAAGTTTTCTTTTTTTCCGGAGGTTTCCGCGGGAACCGATCGAAGTAAACGAATCAGATAGGTTATAATGAATTGCTTACCTCTTCTTGCATGACCTGAAAGAAATCACTATTATGTGCCCATGACTCCATTTCCCAGGGACTTTAGAGATTTTTCCGTCTACTTTGTCGGCATCAAAGGCACCGGTATGGCCGCCCTGGCGGAACTTCTGCACCGGCATGGGGCAAAGGTTAACGGTTCCGATACGACAGAGAAATTCTACACCGACGAGATCCTTTCCCGATGGGGGATTCCCTATATCGAGGGGTTTGATCCCTCCAACATTCCGGCAGATACACAAATGGTGATTCATTCCTCCGCTTACCATCGAAAGAAACACCCGGAACTCATCGAAGCCGATAAACGGAATATCCCTGTTTTGGAATACACCGAGGCTTTGGGGGCCATTTCCGGCATGTTTTCCTCCTGCGGCATCACCGGTGTCCATGGGAAAACGACAACTACAGCTCTTGCGGGGTCGATACTCAAGGAGCTGCCGCTGCCTGTATCGGTTCTCGCGGGATCGGGGATTTCGACCTTCGATGGTAATTGCACCCTAGTGCGGGGAGAAAAATATTTCGTCGCAGAAACCTGTGAATACCGCAGGCACTTTCTGCGCTTTCACCCCGACAGGATCATCGTTACAAACATCGAAGCGGACCATCTTGATTATTTCTCCGGGTACAACGATGTTTTTAGCGCATTTTTGGAATACACGGCCTTATTGCCTCCGGGGGGTGAATTAATATATTGTGCTGATGATCCCGGTGCTTCATCTCTGGCCCGGAAAATAACCCGTGATGATCTCACCCTCATCCCTTACGGGAGGGATGCTCCGGGAGAATTCCGGATCTCCTCAATTGAAATGATTCCCGGGAAGATATCCTTCACCCTTTCGGGCTGGGATATGGAGTTCCGGTTGAGGGTCCCCGGGGAGCATAATGTCCTCAATGCCACAGCCGCGATTGCTCTGGCGGTAATCCTTCTGCGGAAAGAGGGGTTGGATCCCGATAGGACCCTAATGGA
>JAGLYY010000339.1 GCA_023131935.1 Spirochaetales bacterium
GTATCATAACATTTTTTCATTAGGCAAATAAAGATAAGCGTTTTTAAGAGTTTCCTGGAAAGATATTGTTATTCACCGGTTTCCGGTGAGCTAAGCTCAGTAGGGCTTTCCAGGATTAGCTCTAACTGTTCTTCCTGTTTCCGGTGACGAATTTTCAGAAAAAGATTGTCTCCCTGCTTGAGCCAGCCGCTTGAGTAGTGCTGGAACCGGGTATCACTGTTCCAATTAATTCCAAAGAGGGAGAGTCGGGAAAAATCAGAGACACCGTGGAGAACAAAATGATGTGAAAATCCAGCAGGGAAACTGAAGGTGAGGTTCTGCTTATCTTCCGTTGCCGTATAGGAGATTTCCCGGAGAGCGGACCAGAGGAACATTCCCTCTCCCAGGTTAGTGATATGGGGATAGTAGGGGTTTGAGCTGAGATAGGGGTACAGTTCTTCGGGAGTTAATTCTCCCGCCATCTCCGGCGGGGAATTTTCGTCGAGGTGAACATAGGCGGGCAGGATCGCGGTATCATCTTTCAGCTTGAGGGAGGATACAACAAGAGTTCGGCCTAAGAGGTTTAACAGATCATCGGTAAGGGTTGCGGCAGCAGTGGTGAGAGCGAGACCTCCCCGTACCGAGTATTCGGTGCTAAGAAAACCTGTGGATAATTCAATGAAGACTCCCTTATCAGTTTTTCGAATAAAGGGGAAAAGATTAAACGCGGTACTGGCGAGAAGATCATGAACGCCGGTCATCCCATCGAATTCAGGTATCTCAAGCGCCTCAAGGAGTAAGATCATTTCTTTCGGGTCAATTGGAGGGTGTTCGCTGTAGTGATCGATACATTTTTCCCGGATTATCCCGTTATCAATAGCAAGAATCTGCTTGAAATAAGAGGATCCGGGGGCAAAGATATCTCCCTTATCAGAAAGCATCTGCAATTGCTGGTGATGATTTTCTTCAAGATTGGTAAACCAGTCATTCCCCACATTCACTGTGTTGCCGAGAAAAGGGCTTGATAGTATGGTAATGCTATCGGGATGGAGTTCAGCTCCCTGGTTCATCCGTTCAATCGCTATCCCATACTCATTCCGCAACAGAGCCTCAGATAAATAGGCCACAGCGGTTTTTTCAAGAAAATGCCCGCGGGATCCCGGAATGCTCCAGACGGCCAGAGTTGTATTGTACCGCCTTGACTTCCACCCGAGGTAGGCTGCATCAAAGTAATCCTGAAGCAGATTCTTATATTCCTCCACTCCGGTTTTTTGCAGAGATGATCCGAAGAAAAAAACATAGGGGTCGCTGATAGCGCTTTGCTGGAAACGAACCTCCCCCTTCCGGGGAATTCTCACGCGCTGTTCTTCCGGATAGAAACTGCCTCCCTCCGACAGTGAAAGATAATACCTTTCCGTATCGTCTCCTATGGACAGGAGGTTGAGCCCTTTCGGCTGGCTGAAGGTGTAACGGCCCGGGATGATATAGGGGATGATGATTTCCTTGAAATCCGGAGTGGTTCCGGTAAACTCAGGTCGGATTGAGAGAGCTTCATCCTGTTTTGAGACCTGAAAATTCAGGGCAAGATTTTTCTCAAAGAGGATCCTGAAGGTTTCTCCATCCAGTTCGACTCCAATGAGATTTACCTTCTGCTCCTCACCCGCCGGGGTGATGAGGGAGATACTGCTGTTCCGATCAATCCTGGTGGTAAGTGATAGAAAAGAGACCTCAATCTCCTGTAATCCGGAGCTTGCCGCATGAAGGGATGATTTTCCTTTCCCGGTGATCTTTAATCCATCGAGTGAGGTCTTAAAGGTATCGGCAGCTCCGAAATGAAGGTAGAGAAAAAGGGCGATAAGTACAATATAGATAAATGGAATAAGAAGATACTTCTTTCCAACCCTGGTATTCATGAAAACAAATTGTATCAGCAGGATGGGTCCTTTGCAACCTTGTGCATTTTGCCAGTGCCATATATAGTATGGCTTTCCAGGGAGGTTATTCCAATGAGATCTCTTTTCCATCCGGGGAAGTCGAATGGTATTGTTCTTATTGCGTTGATCCTTTTTCTTCTGTTCTCCTGCGCCGGTACTCCTCATGTAGAGGAGAAGGGGGTAGAGGAGAAACCGGTGGTTATCGAGGAAACATATTCAAGTATCGGTTTTTATGTCTCCACAGGGGATATCGAAAAAGCGATTGCTGCTTTCGAAGAGGCATATTCAAGAGATCCGGAGGATCCGGAAACAAAAGTACTGTACTCCAATCTTCTCATGGCGGGTGGGCGGCTTGAGGAGGCTGCTGAGATTCTGAGGGGGGTATTAAATGAGGCTCCAGGGAATATCGATGCATTATATAACCTCGCTCTTCTTGAAGGTTTTTCCGGGAACAAAGAAGCAGAACTGGACATCCTTAAACACATTATTGAAGTGGACCCTGTCAATTCCCGCGCGCATGCCTCCATCGGGGAGATTCGGATGGAGGAAAAGAATTATAAGGGCGCCCGGGAATCCTTTGAGGTCAGTTTATCCGAAGATCCGGAGAATATTGTTGCCCTTCTTGGATTTGGTAATCTGCTCATGCGGGAAGGAGATCTGGAAAAATCGGAGGAACTCCTTTCCCGGGCAATAGAAAATGAACCTGACTATGTCTTTGGGTATATTGACAGGAGCAGGACCAGATCCTACCTGGATGATATCCCTGGCGCCATCGATGATATTACCAGAGCTATTGAGCTTGATCCCGGGTTCTACTGGAATTATATTGATCGGGGCAAGATTCGTCTTGTTGACCTTCACGATCATGAGGGAGCCCTGGATGATTTCAACAGGGCCATCGAAATTGATGATGAGTATTTCCTTGCCTATGTGTACAGGGCCGGGATACAGAATGATCTTGGCAGGTACGCGGAGTCTCTGCAGGATTATCTGAAGGTTGTTGAAAAAAAAACCGATTATTATTTTGCTTATAAACCCCTGGGGATCCTCCTCTTCATGAGTGAAGAGTACAGCAAGGCGCGGGAGTATCTTTCCAGGGCATATGCTTATGAGCGGGGAAACCATTATACTCAGCTCCTCATTCTTCTTTCCTATGTAAAAGAGGGGAACACGAAAGGGGCGGAACAATTTTACCGGGAAGCCCGGCTGCCCGCGGATAGTCTTTTCTATCATGTGGGCAGGGTTTTTATAGATCCGGGATATATAACCCATGCGATTGACAGGGTCAGTAAGGAAAAGGACTCGATGATGAAGGCAAGGATGTTGTATTACCTGGGATCCTGGTATCTGACGACTGACACCCCGACCGTTGGAGCCCGGCTGCTTATGGAAGCGGCGGAAGCGGATATCATGGATGTTGAAGAGAAACGGCTCGCGGTCTGGGAGCTTGAAACTACTTTTTAAAGATAAATATGCAGGAGATTAATATGAATAAGACGGGAAATATGACCCGTGTTCAACTTGGCAAACGGGAGATTTTACTTGTAGGGACTGCTCATGTATCCCGGGAGAGCGTTGATGAAGTTGAACAGGTAATCCTTGAAGAAAAACCTGAGCGGATTTGTATTGAAATAGATGCCACGCGATTTAAAACCATGACTGAAGGGCAGGACTGGCGGAGCTTGAATATCGGAACTGTCCTGAAACAGGGGAAAGGTTTCCTTCTTATGGCAAATCTTGTTCTTACCTCTTTTCAACGCCGGATGGGTGTAAATCTCGGGACTAATCCCGGGGACGAAATGAAAAAAGCGGCGGAGATAGCTGTTCGTGAGGAGATCCCTTTCTCCTTCTGCGATCGGGAGGTTCACGTAACTCTCCGTCGGGCGTGGGGACGGTCCAATTTCTGGAATAAAAATAAAATGCTCGCTTCCCTTCTTGGTTCAATCTTTGCGAAGGAGAAGCTATCGGAAGAGGAGATCGAGAAACTCAAAGAAAAGAGTGCTCTCGAGGATATGATGGAAGAACTGGCCGATTATATGCCCAAGGTGAAAGAGGTCCTCATCGATGAAAGGGACCAGTTCCTTGCCACAAAGATTTTCGAAGCAAAGGAATCGAAAGTTGTTGCTGTAGTAGGCGCCGGCCACATGAAGGGCATTGTTTCCTGGCTCCATCGTCTCCATAAAGGGGAGGTTGAATCTGACCTCTCGGAAATTTCAAAGATTCCACCCCCCACCCGGATGAGCAAGATTCTCCCCTGGCTGATTCCCGCGATTGTCGTTGGACTCATCGGTGCCGGATTCTTAATGTCGGGATGGAGGGAGGGGCTATCCATGTTCTGGATATGGGTCCTCGTAAACGGTACACTTTCGGCACTCGGGGCGATCATTGCTTTAGCACATCCGCTAACAATAATTCTCTCTTTTATCGCGGCCCCCATCACTTCACTGAACCCAACGATCGGGGTCGGGATTGTGTCTGGAATAATTGAGGCAACCATGAGGAAACCCCGGGTGAAAGATTTTGAAAATCTTCATGATGATATCGTAAGTATTAAAGGGTTTTACCGGAACAGGTTTACCCGGGCTCTTCTGGTATTTTTCTTTACAACTATCGGGAGCGCAATCGGTACTTTCATTGGCATTCCCTATCTCACTTCTTTGCTTGGATAGTGTTATTGCTAATGTCAGATTGATGTATCTGCCGGTTTTAAGAACCTGATGGGAAGATCTTTTTCATTGCTTCCGCGATAGTTTCTGCCGGCAGATATCCCCCCATATGCTCTTTTCTCTCTTCTTTTCTTGGTGGGCCGATAATTCGGATAAACCCCATATCGAGGGTCGTTTTTATCCGTCGGGGCATGTGGGAAACTGTTCGAATTTCCCCGGCAAGAGTCAACTCTCCCGCGATGGCTGTTTTTTCCGGAACAGGGATACCGGTCCTTGCGGAGTAAAGGGCCGCCGCAAGGGGGAGTTCGATTCCCACCTCATTTACTCTGATCCCCCCGGCGATATTTACGTAGACATCCTGGTCATGAAATCGAAGGTTGAGGTGCTTTTCCAAAATGGCGGCGATCCTGGATACCCTCCCTGTGTCTATTCTTTCGGAGTAGGTTCTTGATATCCCCCCCTTCGCGGGGACTGTCAATGCCTG
>JAGLYY010000034.1 GCA_023131935.1 Spirochaetales bacterium
TAAATTCTATCCAGCTTGTAACTATATCAGGCTGTAGGCTATTAGACTGTAGGCTGTTAGGGTTTACACAGGCCCACTGCCTACCTAATAGCCTATAGTCTATCTACCTACAGTCTTCCCCCCCCTGATTCTCTAAGGAGTCTTGTAAGATCTTTCTTCTCTATCGCCTTTGAAAAGAGAAAACCCTGCATAGTTGTACAGTTTCTGAACTTAAAGTAATCCCATTGGTCTTTCGTCTCCACCCCCTCGGCAATAATCTCCATCTCAAGACTATGGCCGAGATTGATGATCGAGTTCAGAATTTTGTTGCTCCCCACCTTTGAGTAATTTGCTACAAAAGAAATATCAATCTTCAGGCCGTCTACAGGCAGCTTGGAGAGGTAGCTCAACGAGGAATATCCGGTACCAAAGTCATCGATTAACAGTTTTAATCCGGGGAAAAGCTCTTTTATAATGTTAATCCGTTGTATCGCCGCCTCGGGGTTTCCCATAATACTTGTTTCCGTAAGTTCGAGCCTCAGGTTAGATGGATTTATTCCTGTTCGGCTGATAACACCTCCAAGGAGTTCCGGGAAATTTTTCTTCTCAAATTGTACAACCGAAAGATTTACCGAAACATAGAGGTCTTCGAACCCTGATTGGTTAATATCTTTCATCTCTCTGCAGGCAGTTTCCAGCACCCAGGTTCCCAGCGGAACAATCAAATCCGTTTCCTCAGCCACAGGAATGAAACTTTCCGGCCCAACCATCTTCTCATTCCTTTGCGGCCATCGGATCAGGGCCTCAACTCCGACGATCTTCCCGGTGTCAGCAATAAGGGGCTGATACAGGAGCTTAAACTCATTATTATGGAGGGCGTTTTTTATCCCCTGCTCTATCTCCCACCGTTCCAGGGCAACCCTGTCCATCCCTCGGTGAAAAAAGGAATACTGGTTCTTCCCCTGCTCTTTTGCGCTGTACATCGCCAGGTCAGCGCTTTTTACTATCCGCCCCAGACTGCCACCATCATCAGGGATCATGGCTATACCGATACTCACCCCGATATTCACGAGAGCGCCTTTTCTAAGGGAAGAATCGAGATAGTAGGGCTGCCGAACCGCGCTTAGAACCTTTACCGCCACTAAAGCAGTGGTTTTCCGATTCTCTACATCGGGAAGCAGAATGACAAACTCATCGCCTCCAAACCGGAAAACAGTATCACTTTCCCTCAAACAGTCACATAATCTTCCCGCGGTCTCGACCAGGAGCGAATCTCCCGCTTCATGCCCGAGGGTATCATTTACCTTCTTAAAGCCATCCAAATCGAGATACATCAAAGCTCCGGATCCATGATTCCCCTGTTTTGAGGATTTGAAAAGGCTTTTTACCTCAATATCAAAGAGCTCCCGGTTGCCTAGATTGGTCAGGGTATCGTGATAAGCAAGATGCCGGAGCCGCCGTTCGGCATTTTTTCGCTGGGTGATGTCCCGAATAATACAGGTGAGGGCTCTCCCGTTACAGTCTTTTGGATTGCCAAACGAGAGCTCCATTGGGGACAATCCCCGATTTTTGTGCCTGCCGAGGAACTCGATTGTCCTTTTCAGCCCCCATTCACTCCGATGGGGATTATCTACGAAAAGATATTTCCGGAATTCCTCTTTATGCCGATCAAAACTGCTGGCCGGAAAAAGAAAACTTAAGGGCTTCCCGATTAGCTCATGCTGTTCATATCCAAAGGTGGGTTTTACAGCACTATTGGTAAATTGAATTTCAAATTTTTCATCAATTCTCAAGATGACTTCACTGATGGTCTCGGTAAGGGCATTATAATGTTCTTTGGTTTCCTTAAGCTGATGAAAAAGAGCACGATCGAATGAAAGGTCCCTGAGAATTGCAACGATAACTGTCTGCCGATCCCGAATATAAGAGGTCAGCAGACACTCCATGGTAATAACTGTTCCCTTTTTATGGATACCTCGTAAAGCAAAGATATTGTCTCTGGCCCCCTCCCTTCCCATGGGCATTGAAAGCCTGAGAATCCTGTTTTTTAGAGGGAGATGATATTCCTCCGGAACCAGGGTGTATATGTTCTGCCCAACGATGTCACCGCGTGAATATCCAAAAACATCCTGAAAAGCCTGGTTCACTGAAAGGGCCGTGCCAATGGAGTCTACCTGAATAACCGCGTCGGAGGTATTTTCAATAATTATCCCCAGGCCAATTTCATTATCAGTGGAAGTATCAATTATAAAATTAAAGCCCTGGAGAATTCTCTGGAGCAGGCCATCGAACAGGGATGTTTCCTGAGAATCGTTATCGTCAACTAATTCCAGGAGCTTAGCATTTTCTTTCATCTTTTTTTCCATGCGCTTATCGCATTATAGTATACGACAGAACAGCGATTTTATGCTACTTTTTTTTCCAGATGGGAATATAAAATCTTGATTAACTGAGCGGCAATAATAACAATCTGAATGATTTTTATAAGGCTATGGCGCCTTGCGGCTGTTTGCTTTACCATTTATTATTAGTAATTGAGGATGCACAATGGAGAAAGTAGCAGCGATTGTTCTTGCAGGTGACAAAAGAGGAAGTATTTCCATTCGCAATGATAACAAGGCATTCCTTCCCGTTCAGGGAAAACCCATCCTGGTTCATATCCTGAGGGCACTGGGTCAGTCCCCCTCCATCGGTAAAATCGCGATTGTCGGACCGGAAGAGCGGATCAGGGGGACCCTCGACGAATCCTCCCTGGATGAAAAAATCAAAAACACAATCCGCATTGTTCCGCAAAGAGAGAATCTTCTTGAGAATAGTAAATCCGGTTTTCTCGCGACTCTGGAAAGCCTTCCTCCCGGGACCCGCTTCAACGATTTATATAATACCGATTTCGCGAACACTTCAGTCTTGCTTTTGTCCAGCGATATGCCTCTTCTCACCTCCTACGAAATCGATGAATTTCTCAAGCAGGCGGATATGGAGAAACAGGACTATTTTATAGGTATAACAAGCGAAAAATCCCTCTCCCGGTATTTACCCGACGGGAATCAGCCCGGTGTCAGCATGATCTACTTCAATTTCAAAGAAGGAAGATTACGGCAGAATAATCTCCACATTGCCAAACCCCTTAAAGTAAAGAACTTGAAATACTTGGAAATAATGTATGAATTACGCTATCAAACCAGGTTTCGGAACATCCTCCTGCTTATTGTTGTACTTTGTTCTACGGGAGGCAGTCTTTTCTCCGCGGTCCGGTACACACTCAATCTGCAGATCAGCCGGCTGCTGCGAGGGGGTCCCCATCATCGGCTCTATCGTTACTTTAAAAACAGGGCCCCATTAGAGGGAATTTTAAGGTGCATAGGCAAAATTCTCGGAACCAGGATAGGGACCATAGAGACCCACTACGGCGGGGCCGCCCTGGATATTGATAACGAGAAAGACTTAGAGATAGTTGAGAAGATGTATGAACCCTGGATAGCCCTACAGCAAGATTATTACAACCGGTTAAAGTAAACGACCACCTACAGCCTTCTCCCCCCCCTATTTGTCTTCAATCACGAAGAGGATTTCCCCTTTGGGTACGCTATCCCCTTCCTTGAAGCTAATTTTCCTTACGACACCCTGAGTCGGGGCTTCAATCGTATTGTGCATTTTCATCGCTTCCAGAATAACCACCGCCTCTCCAGCCTTAACTTCATCACCTTCGCTCTTTTCATAACTGATAATCATCCCCGGTAGGGGCGCGGTAACCGCGTGTTCACCCTCTGTTAACACCGGAGTGACAGACGCCGGGGTCTTCGATACCTGCTTCGGGGCTTTCGGGGGAGCTGCTACCCTCTGCACCTGGCTACTGAAAGCGGGTACTGCCGACCGGACCCCATCTTCTCCGAGTTCCACCTTGAAGTATTCGCCATCGACAAAGACATCAAAGGAGCGGAGATTTTCCGGTTTCTCCGGGGCCTGTTTATCAGACCTTTCCACAAGCTCACCGGCAAGCGCCTTTTCAACAAGTTCTTTCTCCCGGTTCACCTCTTCGAGGGTTTTAGCAATTACATCCTGAGGGACCTCCTCAAGACCATACTTCCATGTAAGGAAACGCTTTCCGGTAACAGGGAAGAGGGCATAGATAAGAAGATCATCAAGGTCTTTCGCGAGGTCCCCGATCTCTTTTTTCGCGCTCTCAAGTTCCCCCTCCAGGATTTCTCCCGGCCGGACAGTGATGGGCTGCTCCCCCCGGCTATAGCCCTTCAGGGCCTTCTTCTGAATCTCCGGTCTGAGCGGCCGGGGAGCCTGTCCATAAAGTCCGTAACAGAGGTCTTTTACCTGCTGGGTAATCCGGGAATACTCTTCCCCCTCTTTATCGAAAAGTACATTGTTCACCGTCTGGGTCCCGACAATCTGGCTCGTGGGGGTAACGAGAGGGGCCTGTCCAAGATCTTTTCGGACCCCTGGAAGGGCCTTAAATACATCCTCAAGTTTGTCCAGTTCCCCCATCTGTTTGAGCTGATTTACCAGATTCGAGAGCATCCCCCCAGGTGTCTGATGAAGAATAACGTTGGAATCGATGATGGAATACCTGGTTTGATTTGCAAACTCCAGGTATTTGGGGATCTGTTTTTCCATCTCATCCCCGATTTTCACAAGTTGAGTCAGATCCAGTCCCGTATCCCGGTTTGTTCCCAAAAGAGTGACAATGAGGGGTTCGATTGCCGGATGGGAGGTCCTGTAGGCGTAGGGAGCTACACAGGTATCAATGATATCGACCCCCGCCTCTATTGCTTTTAACATGGTAAGGTCCGCCATTCCGGAGGTGAAATGGGTATGGAGATGGATGGGAACCTTTACTGTTGATTTCAGGGCGGAAACAAGATTATAGGCATCATAGGGGGCAATCAACCCTGCCATATCCTTGATACAAATGGAGTCCGCCCCCATCTCCTCGAGTGCCTTTGCCTTTTCGAGATAGTAATCGAGGGTGTAAACATCTCCCCCCATCCGCGGTTCCGTCAGGGAATAACAGATGGAACCCTGAAAATGTTTATCATTCTTTTTTATGACTTTTACCGCAGTCTGAAAATTCCTGAAATCATTAAGAGCA
>JAGLYY010000340.1 GCA_023131935.1 Spirochaetales bacterium
CTTCCGGGCAAAAAAGCCACCCCTTCACGGGGTGGCTTTTTTGCATGGATAAGTGAGGACTTGAATGGAGGCAAGCGCCGACCGAACAGGGAGGAAAAGTGGACAGGGATGTCCACGGCAGCTTGACGAAACGGCCTGGAATGAAACAGCATATTAAAATATCATCCATGTAAGGAGATTATATGATTGATGGAACCATCCGTTCAAACATCAAGCCCGGATTGCGGGTTTCTATTGTATTAAAAAAAGATCAACGAACCGGAGATCTTACAGAGGGAATTGTTAAGGATATATTGACCAACTCTCCTGCGCATCTACATGGAATAAAAGTTCGTCTTGAAACCGGTGATATTGGCAGAGTGAAGGAAATTATTAGCTGATATTGCTCACCCTTTTATAACGGCAAGTGGAGTAAGCTCCACAAGCACCTCGATAAGATCAAGCTGGTTCGCGATTACCGTGCCTATATCTTTATAAGCGCCTGATGCTTCATCTAAATCCTGTATGCTGTGGAGCCCATGGATGATCCCCTTTTTATCGAGCAGCTGTTTTTCCCGCTCAAGGTTCAATACCCGTTGGGCTTCCCGCCTGCCAAGCCTCCTTCCCGCACCGTGAGAGCAGGACTGAAAACTCTCAGGATTCCCCTTGCCCCGAACGATATAACTCCGGGTGCCCTGGGCTCCGGGTATGATCCCCAGTTCACCCTTTTTTGCTGAAGTTGCCCCTTTCCTGTGGACAATGACCTCCTGTCCAAAATGAAACTCTCTGGCCGCGTAGTTGTGAAGAATATTGATTGACTTCTCAAATGCTATCGAGCTGATATGCAGTTTTATAATTGCCATGATAGTCTCCATCATTTGATCTCTTGAGGCTTGAGCAAACTCGAGAGCAAATCCCATTCCCCTTTCATACTCTTTCGCTTCTTCTTCCTCCAGGGAGAGAAAGGAAAGTTGAGAATCGGGCAGGTGAATCCCACGTTTCCGGCAAAGGAATTTTGCTTTCTGATGGTATTCGCGGGCAATTTTATAACCGAAATTTCTCGAACCTGAATGGAGCATGATCCAGATATAACCATCATCACCTTTTTGTATTTCTATGAAATGATTTCCTCCTCCAAGGGTACCGAGCTGATATTGAGCGGAATCTATTTCATTCTGTATAATTGGTATATCAGGGGCCCGGTTGAAGCCTTCCCATTGCTGATGTTCCGCATGGTGACGGAATGCAACGGGAATAGCGTTTTTAATGTCCTTTATTATTCTTTCCAACTCAGGTTTACCAATGGTTTCAAGATTCGTTCTTACCGAACACATTCCGCACCCGATATCAACACCCACAGCGTTTGGGATTATTACCCCCTGTGTTGCCATAACACCCCCGATAGGCATGCCGAAACCCTGATGGGCGTCGGGCATGATCGCGATATGTTTAAAGGCATAGGGAAAGTTCGCGAGATTCTTTGCTTGTTCTAACGCGCCAGGTTCTATATCATCAAGCCAGAGTTTTATTGGTATGCGTTCT
>JAGLYY010000341.1 GCA_023131935.1 Spirochaetales bacterium
TATCAATTACCAGCATATTCAGTTTCCTGATCTCTATTCCCCTTTAATTATGGCGCAAGAGCATTGGAATATCGAGGTTTTTAAAAATATTTTGACAAGTAATAAATTTTGTCCTACTATTGTTCCTTGAAATGGAGGCTTCCATGAAGATCGAATATGTACTGACGAAAAAAGATAAAACCATGATCTACCTGAACCAGCACTATTCCAATGGATTCTGGGGTCTGGTCAGACTTTTAGGAGGCCCTCTGCTCCTGGTATTCGGTATCATAGTCTTCCTGTTTTCGGAAGGTTTGGGGCGGTATGTTGGAATCTTCAGCGTGATGTTTGGCGCCTATTACGGACTGCGGCCTCTTTTTTCACTCCTGTCGGAGTCTAAAGAGATTTCAGATGAGCATGGTTTCCTTTCTATCTCCAGGTACGGTACTCTTACGGTGAAGGATGATAATACCGAAACCGATGTGAAGAAGGAGTATATTAAGACCTATTCCTTAACGAAGAAGTACCTGATTATCAGGATATTTACGAGCCGATCCTTTCTAATCCAAATTCCCCTTGAGTGTATTACCGGAGGAAATCTTAAAGAATTTATTGCTATCCTGAAAAATTTCGCGGAAAAGCGATAGGGGATTTTCGGTTTTAGGTGATTTATTAAGAAAAATCGTTTTTTTCCTGTAATAAAAAAAATCCTTGACATATTTCCATGATTTATAGAATCATTCATAGATATTGGATAAGTTGCCCATTATGGTATGGGCCGACAGGTGCAGCTATATTAGTGAAGAAGGATTTTTATGGGAAAGTCATTAGTGATCGTTGAGTCTCCCGCGAAGGCAAAAACGATCAACAAATATTTAGGCAGCGATTTTACGGTAAAATCCAGCATTGGGCATATTCGGGACCTCCCGAAAAGCGGTACTAAATCAAAAACCGGTGTTGATCCGAAGGTCCGGGCACAGACAGCAGCTCTTACAAGAAAGATGGCTCCGGAGGAAAAGGCAGCTTTTCGAAAAAAGCGCGCAAATGAAAACCTCGTTAAACAGATGGGGATAGACCCTGATAATGGATGGAAGGCCCAGTATGAGATCCTCCCTGGTAAGGAAAAAGTTGTTCAGGATCTGAAGAAAGCTGCTCTGACGGCTGATACAATATTTCTTGCGACAGACCTTGACCGGGAGGGGGAGGCTATTGCCTGGCACCTAATGGAGGCGATTGGGGGGAATCCGGAGAAATATAAACGGGTTACCTTTAATGAGATTACAAAAAAGGCAGTGAAGAAAGCCTTTGAAGCCCCGGGATCCCTCGACATGGACCGGGTATTCGCTCAGCAGACCAGGCGTTTTCTTGATAGAGTTGTCGGATACATGTTGTCCCCCCTCCTCTGGGCAAAAGTTGCCCGGGGGTTGTCCGCGGGAAGGGTCCAATCGGTCGCGGTCCGGCTCCTTGTTGAACGTGAGAGGGCCATTCGGTCCTTTATCCCTGAAGAATATTGGGAAATTCATGCCGATCTTTCTGCGAAAAAGGGGGAAGAGGTCCGCTTTCAGGTGAAAAAGGAGGATGGAAAAACCTTCCGTCCCTGTACAAAAGAGGAGGCGGACAAGGCCGTTGAGGCTCTTACCGATGCTGTCTATAAAGTGGTGAAACGGGAGGATAAACCCACCACTTCCCGGCCCTTTGCCCCATTCATCACCTCCACACTTCAGCAGGCCGCAAGTACCCGCCTTGGGTTCAGGGTAAAAAAAACGATGATGTTGGCCCAGCGGTTGTATGAAAGCGGGCATATCACCTATATGCGTACCGATTCAACTGCTTTAAGCGCCGATGCGGTATCTCAATGCAGGGAGTACATCGGGAAAATTTTTGGCGATCGTTACCTCCCGGAGAAACCAAAGGTGTACACGAGTAAGGAGACTGCTCAGGAAGCCCATGAAGCAATCCGCCCCTCCGACGTTTTTGCCCAACCCGGGGGGATTTCCGGACTTGAGAGGGATGCTATGCGATTATACGAGCTCATCTGGAAACAGTTTGTTGCCTGCCAGATGCCTCCGGCTGAATTTACCAGTACAAGCATTGTCCTGGAAGCTGACAGGTTTGAACTCAGGACCCGGGGCCGGGTGGTCCGGTTTGATGGTTTCATGAAAGTGCTTCCTCCCGCTGTGAAAAGCGAGGAGGATGGAACTCTGCCTGATCTGAAAGTTGGTGATATCCTGGATTTGATCACTCTCGATCCAAAACAGCATTTCACAAAACCCCTGCCGCGTTTCAGTGAGGCAATGTTAGTTAAGGAGCTGGAGAAACGGGGGATCGGGCGGCCCTCTACCTATGCCTCAATTATTTCCACAATTCAGGACAGGGGTTATGTAACCCTCCAGGGCCGGCGGTTTTATGCGGAAAAGCTTGGGGATATTGTTACTGACAGGCTGGTTGAGAACTTTACCGATCTTTTAAGCTATGGCTTTACCGCCGGGATGGAGAAGAATCTGGATGATGTAGCCAACGGCCATGCGGATTGGAAGGAGGTCTTGAATTCTTTTTACAAGGAGTTTTCCGATTTACTTGAGACCGCATACGATGAAAGAAAAGGAATACGTCCAAACAATCCTATCGATACCGATATATCCTGTCCGAATTGCGGAAGGTTTATGCAGATTCGTACCGCCAGTACAGGCGTTTTCCTCGGATGTTCAGGATACCGGCTTTCTCCGAAAGAGCGGTGCAAACAAACAATCAACCTCATCCACGGGGATGAAATTGTTCATATTGAGGATGATGACGAAGAGGAATCCAGAATTCTCAGACGGAAGCACCGGTGTCCCGTCTGTGGAACCGTGATGGACAGTTATCTTATCGATGAAGAACGGAAACTCCATGTATGTGGAAACAACCCTGACTGTCCCGGTTTCGAGGTAGAAACCGGAAGTTTCAGGATAAAAGGGTACGACGGGCCAACCCTGGAATGTGATAAATGCGGCTCTGAGATGCAGCTTCGCACAGGAAGGTTCGGAAAATACTTCAAATGTACTAATGAAACCTGCGGAAATACCAGAAAACTCCTGCGGAATGGAGAGCCCGCTCCTCCAAAGATGGATCCCGTTCCCCTGCCGGAATTAAAGTGTCAGAAGGTAGAGGATTATTATCTCCTCCGGGATGGCGCTGCCGGGTTGTTTCTCGCGGCAAGTGAGTTCCCGAAAAACCGTGAAACCCGGACACCGCTGCTCGCTGAAATCCTCCCTCATAAGGATGAGATTGATCCGAAGTACGGGTATCTCTTTACAGGCCCGGTTGAGGATGGTGACGGAAATAAAACGTTAATTCGGTTTCTCCGAAAAACAAAAGAACAGTATCTTATGACTGAAAAAGAAGGAAAGCCTACCGGATGGAGGGCCCATTATGTTAACGGAGGGTGGGTTATCCGGGAACCGGGAAAAAAGTAATCCGACAGAAGGTCGGTTTAGAGATATTGCATGAAGTGGTCTTTTCCAGTAGTATGCCGGTCTTATACATCTTGTTTTACCTGCGAATCTGTTGCTTATGTACTATCTTACAATAGTGTGTGTACCGGTGATTTGCGGGTGAACCCATAGCCAGAGTTCACTGGTGTTGAGAAAGGATTGGATAATGCGGTTATACAATACGCAGGATGGAAAGAACAAAGGGAACCATTCCCTGATGCGCCGGCTTCAGAAAGTCGTTAAAGCTTCGGGGATGCAGCCTCCGGTTTTCTACATCATCGGGGCTGTATCAGTTTTTCAAATAGCTCTTCTGTTATTCCTCGGTTTCCATACT
Organism: Spirochaetales bacterium; assembly: GCA_023131935.1. Classification (GTDB taxonomy): domain Bacteria; phylum Spirochaetota; class Spirochaetia; order JAGLYY01; family JAGLYY01; genus JAGLYY01. The sequence goes on from JAGLYY010000341.1 coordinate 3,787, forward strand.
ATAGTAATAGGGAACCGTCTTTCGGCGGTTAATGAACAGGTACAGAACCTCTCCCTGCGATTCATCGAATCGGAAACGGAAATCGAGAAACTTAAAATCATTCGGGCACAGGAAGTTACAAGATTTTCAATGAATCGGAGGAACGCGGCTGTGAATGTGCAGCGCCTGGCGGAGGAGTTCCCCGTGTGGCTTCCCTCCCGGAAAGAGGCTTACTACCTGATTGCCAGGAATATTGAAGAAGCTTCCAGTTATGGGGAGATTCTCTACCAGCTTATGCGGCTCCCTTCCGAGGAATATCAGGCACGTGCCCTCCTATCTACAGATAGAAATGCTGTTATCTCCTTAAGCCGGTACGAACTGGTTTTTCCCAGGCTCCGTTATCCTGTCAGAGCAGAGGGAAAAGAGAATGACGGCAGGGGCTTTCGGATCACTTCGGCTTATGAGGAACGACGGATCGATCCCTTTGGATCAGGGGGATTCACCCCCCATTTAGCTGTAGACATAATCAACGTGAGTAATATTGATTTTATTACCTATAGCGGTGAAATTATTCGAAATGAAGAAATACCAGGCAATGCAGTGGCGAGTTTTGAAGGGATCGTTGTCGACAAGGGAGAAGATCCCGCTTATGGATGGTTTCTGGAAATCGAGCATCCGCTTACAAGCGAGGTATTGGCCAAATATCCCGATGCTACCGGTTGGAGTACCTATTACGCCCACTTAAAAGATGCTGCTATCCCGAAAATCGGAGAGCATGTCGCGGCAAACCAGAATATTGGGGATATGGGAAACACCGGCAAATCAACAGGTCCTCACCTTCATTTTGAGGTTCGGATAACCCGTCAGGGAGGCAAATATTCCGGACCTGATGGGGCCTATGATAAAATCAATCCCTTTCCGGGGATGAAAGAATAAAACAATGGAATTTGTATGGTACATTACTTCTAATCTATGACTTCAAAATCAGCACTGTTGTACTTATCCCTATTTTTTCTTCTCGGTTCCTGTTCCCGACAGATTGCGAAACCATTTTCGAAAACAGGATTCGCCCTTGGCACCACCTGTACGGTAACTGTTTACGAAGCTGTTGAAGAGGCAATCCTGGAGGGAGCTTTTAACGTAATTGCCAGGATCGAAAACCTGATGAGTATCAGCCGTGACGATACAGAACTTTCAGAGGTTAATCGCGCCGCGGGTAAGGAACCGGTTGTAGTTTCCCGGGAGACCTATGAAGTTGTTAAAAGAGGGCTCGAGTATTCTAAACTAAGCCATAGCCGTTTCGATATTTCCATTGGTCCCCTGGTGTTGCTATGGGGAATAGGAGTCACAGGAGGCAATGGGACTGAAAATCAGGAGATTCCCCGGCCGGATGATATTGAAGCGGCCCTTTCTCTGGTGGATTACCGGAAAGTAGTTCTGGAGGAAGCGGGACAGGCAATTTTTTTACAGGAAGAAGGGATGATTCTCGATCTTGGCGGAATAGCCAAGGGGTATGCCGCCGATATGGTCGCCGCCTACCTTCAGGAGAAGGGAGTAAGCCGGGGCATTGTGAATCTTGGAGGGAATATCCTTGCTTTTGGTGAAAAACAATCGGGGGAGCCCTGGAAGATCGGAGTACAGGATCCTGCTTCATCCAGGGGAAAACCCATCGGTATCGTTCTGGTCCGGGACAAAGCGGTGGTAACTTCGGGGGTGTATGAGCGGTATTTCGAAGTTGATGGAAAACAGTACCATCACATACTTGATACGGAT
>JAGLYY010000342.1 GCA_023131935.1 Spirochaetales bacterium
GCCTATCCACCTACAGCCTTCTCCCTACAGCCTTCCCTCACAGGCAAGGAGCAGGTTCTCCTCAGGTCCGAGCGGGAGATTCAGCACTCCATCGATTACCGTATAATCGGCCCCGGTAAAAACCTCGGTCGCTGAAATAATCCCCAGTTCTCCCGCGGGTACCTTGATCGTTTTTATCCCGGAATTTCTGGTAATTATCCCAAGAAAAGCCTTTTCGTTAAGGAATCTCGCGTAAACGAGTGTCTCATCATCACTGTACAGCGCCCGGTATCCCCCTGTTTGAAGGGCCGGTTCTCCCTTTTTCAGGTGGGCAAGGACCTTGTACAGGTTAAGGAAATCGTTGTTCCAGTTTTTCGGCTCCCATTTCATCGGATGCCGACAGCCCTCAACGGTCTGGATGGTCCCGTTAAGACCAATCTCATCTCCGTAGTAGATTGATGGTGTTCCGGGAAGAAGGAAGAGCAGGATGATCATCCCCCGGTAGATCTCCCAGTTAAAAACCTTATCGTGGTTATGAAACCGGTGGATATCGTGGGAATCGAGAAGATTATACTGTAGAAAGGCCAGCTGGTTGGGGATCCGGTGGAAATGCTGATGGACCTGCTCCTCCACCTCTTTCCCGGATGCCGGTTTTGCTGCCTGAGGAAGCGCCTCCCATCCAAGGATGAACCGGTCCAGTTCTCCCGCGAACCGCCGCAGGGGACGTCCCGAGGCGAAGTAATTCATCGCCCCATCCCACTGGTCGCCGAGGAGGTAATCAATGTTGTCCTCCCAGTGCTCGCCAATGATGTATGCTTCAGGATTTTCCTCTTTTACCGCTTTACGGATTTCACGGAAAACTTCATTGCCGAATTGGTCACGGTCTCTCCGCGCGGTATGATTGCCCACATCAAAACGCCACCCATCAATGTGAAAGGGGGCTTTCAGGTAGTGCCGTACCAGGCTGTCGGGGCCTTTAAAGATCGTCTCCCGTAGTTCCTCATTCCCGTAATTAAGCTGGGGCAGGGTTTCTACCCCCATCCAGCAGCCGAAAGTCCCGTTGGGCTGCCGGTAGTAGTACTTCGCCTCCCGGGAATCGGGGTCCTTCAGCGCCTTTTGAAACCAGGGATGGATTGTTCCGGTATGGTTAATCGACACATCCAGGATGATCTTCATCCCCCGCTTATGGAGCGCTTTGGTAAGTTTGATAAGCCCTTCATCACCCCCGATGTGTTCATCTACGTGAAAATAGTCGATGCAGTCATAGCGGTGATTTGTTTTTCCCCGGAAAATCGGGTTCAGGAAGAGAGCTGTTACCCCGAGATCTTCAAGATAATCAAGCTGATCTTCAATGCCTGAAAGATCACCGTTGAAGAAATCGAGACAAAACCCCTCCCGGTACTCCATCGGGGACTGGTCCCATTGCATGGCGATGGGGGTATGGCCGTCGAAGGAGTATTCATCGGTTTGTACCCCTCCCTCCCGGCTGCCCCGGGCAAAGCGGTCGGGGAAAATCTGGTAAAACACCGATCCGGGGACCCAGGAGGGATAATCGAGATCAGCAATGATAACGAAATCATGGTCTTCCGTGGGATGGTAGGATAATAAACCGGCCCTGGTATAAAAAAAGACCTCTTCTTTGGTGTGGATCTGGAAATGATAATTTACCTGGGCTTGTCTTAAAGTAAGATCGCAGGAATAGTAAACGAAAGTTTCTCCTTTCCTGGTACAATTCATTGGGATGAGTTCTGATCCGCCGTTCAGGATGCCCCGAAAGAAAACCTTGTCGACCTCCCTGTTTTTGAGCATCCGTATTGATATGGTGATTGTGTCTCCCGCCTCCGGGTAGGGATTGGAAATAAACTCATTATTTACTTCTGAGAAAATTGATTGCCGAAAATTCATGCTCAAGTCTCCATAAAGTACTGTTCTATCATTTAAGGGATTGATTTCATACTATAGTATGAAGATTGAATAATCCACAGGGAGTATGGTAAATAAGGGTATGGTAGAAGTAAAGAATTTACACAAGTCCTTTAAAGTGAAAAAGGAACGAAAAGAGGTCCTGAAAGGGTTGTCGTTTACAGCCCCTCCAGGACAGATCTACGGCCTCCTTGGCCCTAATGGGGCGGGGAAGACCACAACCCTCAGGACAATTGCCACTCTGCTGAAACCGGACAAGGGTGATGTTTGGGTCGATGGGCTCGATGTCCGGAAGGAACCCCGGAAAGTCCGGGACCGGATAGGGTTCCTGACCAGTGATATGAAACTGTCAGGCAACCTCTCGATCCGTGAGCTCCTCACCTTTTTTGGGGAACTCAATCATCTGACGAAGGCTGTAATCGAGGAAAAGACAGAAGAGCTGGTCTCCTATCTTGAGATGGGGGAGTATCTTACCAAACCGGTATCCAAGCTCTCCACCGGAGAGAAGCAGAAGGCGGGGATAGCCGTCAGTCTCATTCATGATCCCGACATCATCATCTTTGATGAACCCACCGCGGGGCTTGATATCCTGGCTTCGAAGATAGTTGTGGATTTCCTCGCTGATTCGAAGAAAAAGGGGAAAACGGTAATTCTTTCCACCCACTTTCTTACCGAAGCGGAGAGACTCTGCGACCGGATCGGGATCCTCCTGGTGGGAGAATTGGTGGAAAACGGTCC
>JAGLYY010000343.1 GCA_023131935.1 Spirochaetales bacterium
CCTCTGGTAGAGGCTCTGTGCTGTGATAGTCTTTAAGTGTTTCCATGTTGACAAAGCTATTATGTTTTTGGTGACGAAGATGATCAATAATAGTATTTCGGGTAATGGAAAACAGCCAGACAGCAAATGATCCACGCTCGGGGCTAAATGTTGCAATCTTAGTTAACACATGCATTATCATCTATATATAAATACGATTTTTCTTGAAATGTATTACACTTATGTGTAGAAAAAATTGATTGAGATGATCTGTCTTTCCTGTTATTTTGTGAAGAGAATATATATAACCCACATTCCGCACGTTAAATCACAAGAAATAGATTTTTTCAAAGTGCGGGCCAAGACATCGTAAGATGGTACGGTTGTCCTCATCAAGGTTCATTGCCCGTTGATCTGTTCCTTCGCTTCCCCTCTCTTGAAGGTATTATCTCACAGGCTAGAAGTAATTAATACTAGACATATGTTAAGTATTTTAGTAATATTTAATCAATTTCACTTGTTCTGAAGTGCGGAATGCAGTATTAATAATCCGCCGGTCTTTTTTTATCCGATCCCAATTGTTGATAAGATTTTCCACTTCATCCAGCAGCTTATGAACTGTCATATCGGCAATTTCAAGGGTCTTTAATCAGAATAAAAGTATAAACTGACATTCAAAGCGCGATTGGATTTCGCTGCAGAGGAATTGCAAGTATGGCTGCCTTTTCTGGATGATGATTGATTTAAAACAAATCAATTCACCGTCTTCCGCACATATACCTGACTGATGTAGCTGTTTTCGTAACCGCTTAATTCCTGGATCCATCCGAGGAATTTCTTCGCTTCATCTTCGTTGGCATAAGGTCCCGACCGAACGCGGAAGTAGAGTTCATCGTTTACATCTTTCGAGATGATCCGGGAGGGGAAGCCCTTTTCACTCAATGCTTCCTTTAGCTGTTCCGCCCGATAACTGCTCTTGTAGGAGGCTACCTGTATCCAGTATTCCGTAACCGTTATAGTACGGGGGGTTGTCTTTTGGGGTGCCGCGACTGTTGATGTACGGCACTCAGCGGGGCTCTGTTGCGCGGCAGTAGTCTGGGTACTCCTCCGGGCCGAGGTGGCGGCAGGGGTAACAAGGGGGACCTCTACTGTAGTGGTGTCTTTTTCACCTGCTTCAGATACTGACTCAGATGAGGCAGGGACTTCATCAGTATGTGTTTCGGCTTTAAACTCTTCTTCGGTCTCCTCTGCGCCCTCCATCTGCAAAAAGGTTTCGGAAGATCGGATCCATTCGATCGGATCATCAGATATTTCAGCATCCCGGGTTTCCTCCGGCTTCAGGGCTATTCCCTGCCCGGATGGGGGCATAAACCATAACAGTCCTACGCCAACGGCAACTATGAGGAGAAAAGCGGCGGCAAACAGTATCCAGAGAATCTTTTGCTGTTCCATAGATCTTTCTATTCCTTCTTATGAAAGTAGCGACATCACAGTCTTTTCAAGCCTTGAAGGGCTTCCGAGATTGTCTACTCTATAAATATCGACCACATCCTTCCATTTATTAGGATTCAATGCCTTTTGGGTCCATATCCTCCGGATTATTGCGGGATATGAAAGGCCGTCCCGTTTCCTCCCCCTCCTTATACGCAGTATCAGGGGGGCCTGCACCCAGAAGACACGGTCGCACAACCGGTGAAGCCCCATCTTAAAGAGGACCGCCGCGTTTACTACACCCCCCCCCTCACGGTGCTCCCTGATAAGTTCTTCGGTTCTTTTCACCATTCCCGGGTGGAGTATCTCCTCCAGATCATTCAGCGCATTTCTATCCTTAAAAACGATCTCCCCCAGGGACCGTCGATCCACCACGCCATCAGGAGTAAGCACTTGCCTGCCGAATCGGCGGATAATCTGCTCTTTTTCTTTTTCAAGGACCTCGTGTCCGAGGGTATCCACGTCAATCTGGTACATCCCTCTGTTTTTTAAAATCCTTCCAACTTCATTCTTGCCGGCACAGTATTTTCCCGTTACCCCGATAATCATTTAGTGGAATTCTCCCCAGCAGGCTCCCGCTTCAATCCCCACCCGCAGGGGGACATCAAGGGTAACGGCGTTTTCCATCTCATCCCGCAGGACCTCCGTAAAGGACCCAACCTGCCCATCGGCCACTTCGAAGACAAGCTCATCATGTACCTGAAGAACCAAACGGGCATCTATCCCTTCTCTCTTTATACGGTCTGAAATCTTCAACATCGCCACTTTTACAATGTCAGCGGCTGATCCTTGAATCGGTGTATTAACAGCGACCCGTTGAGCTGCCATACGCTCGGTTTTATTCCGGCTGTTTATTCCCGGGATCTTCCGTTCACGCCCGAAGAGGGTGGATACCTTGCCCGATTTTTCGGTTTCTTCAACGGTCCTGTCTATAAATTCCCGAATCTTCGCGTACCTGGAAAAATAGGCATTGATAAAATCAGCAGCCTGGGTTCGGGGAATCTTCAGTTCATTTGCCAACCGAAATGCCGACATCCCGTACATCACCCCAAAATTGATTGTTTTCGCAATTCTCCGCTGCTCCGAAGTTACCTCCTCATGGGGTACTCCAAAGATAAGAGCTCCGGTCCTCCGGTGAACATCCTCCCCCTCCCGGAAGGCATGTTGAAGCTCAGGGTCTCCCGACAGGTGAGCAAGGATTACAAGTTCGATCTGGGAATAATCGGCGCTTACGAGGGTATGCCCCTCACCCGGCACAAAGGCATTACGAATCCGCCTTCCCGCCTCATCCCTGATCGGGATGTTCTGAAGGTTCGGATCACGGCTTGAGAGCCTGCCGGTAGCGGTCCCTGTCTGGATAAAATGTCCATGGATCCGTCCGGTCTCCCGGTTCACCATCTTTGGAAGGGCATCGACGTAGGTACTTTTCA
>JAGLYY010000344.1 GCA_023131935.1 Spirochaetales bacterium
CAGGGAAACTCCCAGAAAGAGAAAACCCGCGAGGGGAGAAAACCATCCGAATATTCCCGGCAGGCCGGTAGTGTCGTGCTTTCCGAGGATAGTGATGATCGGGTAGTAGGAAACACACGCGAGGGGAACGACCATGGTGAAAAATTTCCTAAAAGCTTTTTTGTAAATCGAAATGGGGTACTGGGTGGTCTCAACACCTCCGTAGGTGAGGATATTCATGATCTCAAGCGTTTCAATGGTCCAGAAAGAGAGGGTTGCCTGAAAGATAAAAAGAGCAAGAAAGAGGGCTATGCCGCTTACGATGGTGGAAGTAAGCAGCAGGACTTTTCCAACATTCCAGGTAATTCCAAGGGAATATAACGCCCAGCCGGTTATAATTATTGCCTGGGTTAGTCGTCCGATCCTTTTTAAAGTAAGTTCATGTCCAAGGATCTGAAGGACCGCGGTCCTCGGCCGAAGCAGAATCCTGTCAAAACTACCGTTTTTCACAAACAGTGAGAATACATCAAAGCCCCTGCCAAGGGCGTCGGCTATGGCAAAAGCAATGTTGATGATCCCGTAAAAAAGAGCTACTTCAGGTAATATCCACGCCTGTAGCCGGCCGAAACGGTTAAAAAGGGCCCACAATCCAAGGAATTCGATACCGGTTATCAGGAAGTGGCCGATTATCTGCATGATGAACGCGGTCCGGTATTGTAACTGACTTTGAATGGATATCGCCGCGTAGTGAAAATAAAGTCGTGTGGCGTTCATCATCCCCCCTGGATAACAAGTTTCTTTATTCCCCTTCCGATGACCCTTCTACCTGCTGCCACAAGTACAACAATCCAGGCTGCCTGAAGGAGAAGCTCCCGGGATACTTCCGCGAGGGGAATACTGCCTGAATAGATCCTGAACGGAACATCCACAAGGGCCCTGAAGGGGAGAAGGGAGAACAGAGGCTGAATCCAATCGGGAAAGAGGGGCAGGGGAATCACCATCCCGGAAAAGATAGTTACCATTGCACCGAGGATGGGACTCACCCCTTCGCCTGAAATGGTCCACATGAGGCTGCCGTGGGCAAGAGTGGTTATGGCGCTGCTTAATAGTATTACCATAATCATACTTAAGGCAAATAAACCTCCGTAAATGAAATTCGGGGGAAGGGACAGACTCCACTTTTCCGCGCCGATAAGCGGAAGAAGAATACCGCTTACAAGAAGAAGGGGAATACTGCGTAGTAAAGTCGCGCCGGTCCGCCATGCAAGTGTACGGGTATACCATACTCCATAGAGATCGAGGGGACGGAGTAGTTCGTACGCGACGGAGCCGGTCTTTATCATTTCCTGAATATCCCGGTCCAGGTTCCAGGGAAGCAATCCCAGGAAAGCCTGTCCCAGCCAGACATAGGCAACAACCTGGTGGAATTCCATGGGCATGGGTGCCGCGGTGGAGTTGAAGAAAGCTTCAAATATCATGAGCTTTACAAAACCCCAGAAAAACTGGGTAGACATCCCCGCCAACGCGGCAGCCCTGTACTGAAGCATCAACC
>JAGLYY010000345.1 GCA_023131935.1 Spirochaetales bacterium
GACGAAGAGACGGGGCTCTACTACTTCGGCGCAAGGTACCTTGACCCGCAAACCAGTCGCTGGATCAGTCCGGACCCGGCGGGGCCGGAGTTGCTGAATCCGAATCGAAATGGGTTTTCGATGATTGAGTCGATTAACTGGTATTCCTACGTTTCCAACAACCCCGTGAAGTATATTGATCCCACTGGGAACTTTAAATGGACACCGGAAGCGCAAGCAATTCTTGATTCATATCTTCAGAATCCACAAGCCGGTATTTCTGTAGGAGCTCTTATTAAGACTGCAGGAATTTGGGCATTACCAATATTGTTTTGCTTGTGTTTACAAGGTTCTCAAGTACAAAGACCTGCGCCTCCTGGTTTTGTCAAGCACAATGGTTACTTCTTCAGTCCAGATACTGGACTAGTTTCTAATGGAGAGGCTTGGGATGCTTATAATAGTGGATCCATAAGAGTACGACCAATCCAAACACATCACTGGATAAACCAAGCCACCGTAAGGGGTAACAATCCACACGATATTGCTGGGGTTCTAAGCAAGATGGGTGTCAGCTTAGATGAGAGCTGGAATAAAGGTGATATTCCTCATGTAGGTGGACATACAAAAGAGTATTACGATTTTGTTCGAAAAGAACTTAATAATGTTATGGATGAATACGAAGCTTCCGGAGAATCCTGGTCTCCCGATGAAATGCGCGATGTTCTAAAACAAACAGCTCAAAACATTAAGGATTCAGTAATGTATGGAGAGGTAAATCTCTATAAGCCGGCAGAGGAATGATAATGAAAAACACCTTGAATTATTATTTATGGGATTATGAGATTGATGATTCGATACCGCTATATACGTGTGGAATTGAGCAATTCGATGGATGGGATAAGATTGGTTTCAATAGCGGAAGAGAAATTAAGGTGAACTTGCCTGAAGTGTTAAAGTATTATTCCGATAATAAAAGCCCCCCGCCTGATTTTCCAAGGGCGAATAGTAGTAGATATATGCTTGTATCGGATAAAATTGCGAGTATTCTCCGCGATTATAATGTAACGGGCATTGATTACTATCTTTCTGAAATTATCCATGATGATGGGAGTCGTTTTGCGCCTTATTATACTATAAACTGCGGTTACTTTAGTGATTGTGTTAATTACGATGCAAGCGAATATTTAATGAAGCGATATGTTTCAACGGAAATTCCTGTGTTTCGGCATTTAGTACTTGACCAGAGCAAAATACCTGAAAACTGGTTGTTGTTTCGGTTTATAAGGAATAAAAACTTACTTTTTATTCACGAAGAAATTGTGAAGAAACTAAAAGATGCAGGAGTAACCGGAACGCGGTTTGTTCCCGTTGATGAGTTTTGGGAGCCTGGATCACGTCGCCGACATTGAACTACAAACACTGGCTCATCATAATAGTTATTCCCGGGCCACAAACAGTACGTTTTCAAAGGAAACCGTTCCGATATTGGACAGGGTTTTTCTACTTGAGACTACGGGAGTTGATTTTAACGATAATTGAGGTTTAAGTAATCTTGATATTTCACGAATCAAATGAGTAAAAATTACTTCGTGAAGCTATTAAATGGTTCGAACCGGAAACACTTGTATGTCAGATCCAAAACAAGATGGCGGATTCCGGCTATTGCTGGATTGAGCTGTATAATGAAGATGAAATCAGGATTATCATAGTGTTCGGTGATAACAGGA
>JAGLYY010000346.1 GCA_023131935.1 Spirochaetales bacterium
ATACAGCAAAACTGCTGGCAAAGAAAGGGTTCAAAATTATTGATTATCACACATTACAAATGCCTGAAAGTTTTCCGCCATACATACAAAAAGGTATTGCCAATACCGGTTCTCCTGGCAAAAAGGAGTTTGAAACTTTTAGAGTATTTATATCCAATTTGCAGTCCAAATTTCAATCAATTTTTCAAATGCGGATTTGTTCAAAGAAGAATATTAAACTTGGTTTTTGGGACTTAATTATTCCGGCACCGAGTCAAAAGAAGATTCAAAATGCCTTTGGAACTCTTTATGTAAACAAGGATGAGTGTACAAGCTGTGGTATCTGCCAGGACTCCTGCCTTCATGACGCTATTACATTTAATGTCAATCCAACTTTCCACATGGAAAACTGCAGTTTCTGCTATTACTGCTACAATAAATGCCCACAAGAAGCAATCAGAACTACCAAACTGGCAAAGGGGGGACAATATAAAGGTCCAGGCAATGTATTAAAGGACAAATTCATATGAATAAAGACAGTATAATAATAATAAAGGCAAAGACACATAACCTGAAAGACATTACTCTTTCAATCCCAAAGCACAAGCTGGTTGTTTTTACGGGTGTGTCCGGGTCAGGAAAATCTTCGCTTCTCTTTGATACTGTATATACAGAAGCCCAACGTCAGCTCATTGAAACCTTTTCTACTTTTGCCCGTGCCCGAATGCCGAAATTATCACGTCCGGATGTGGAGGATATTCAAAATCTTTCAACCGCAATTGTGATAGACCAAAAACGAATGGGTAATAACCTGAGAAGCACGGTAGGTACGGCAACTGAAATCAACACTTATCTGCGATTATTGTATTCAAGGTTTGGTAAGCCGTTTGTTGGACCTTCCTTTTATTTTTCATTCAATCATCCTGAGGGAATGTGTTCCCATTGTCATGGTCTCGGCAAACGTATTCGAATCGATTTGAATATGCTGCTGGACAGGGAGAAATCACTGCGCGAAGGCGCTATTGTTCATCCGGAATGCAAAGTAGGCGGATGGTTTTGGCGCGAGATTGTTTCAATAGATCTATTCGATCCTGAAAAGAAATTGAAAGATTATTCGGAAAAAGAACTGCAAAAACTACTTTATACCGAGCCAATACCAATTACAAAAAAACATGGCGCAGGCATTTATTCCAAGAATTATGAAGGAATTGCCCGAAGATTGGAACGAAGCGTAACCGCCAAAGCAGAAGATGAGGCTTCCAGTAGAGAAAAAGATGCATATAAAAAATATTTCATTTATTCAGATTGTGCTTATTGCAAGGGTACACGACTGAATGAACGCGCTATGTCAGTAAAGCTGAATAACCTTACATTAGCTCAAGTCTGCGAGTTGGAGCTAACAGACGCAGCCGAATTTCTAAAAGAGATTAAAGATGAGAAAGCGATTTCAATTAAAAAGAAAGCGCAGTTTTTATTAGAGCATCTTATTGAAATCGGCGTAGGATACCTTATGCTGAATAGGGCTGTCTCCACTTTATCCGGTGGAGAATCGCAGCGAGTTAAAATGGCACGTCAACTGGACTGCACTCTTACAGACTTAATGTATATTTTGGATGAACCGACTATTGGATTGCATTCTCGCGATACTGAGAAAATGCTTAACATTCTAAAACAATTGAAAGAAAAGGGTAATAGTGTATTCGTAGTAGAACATGACCCGGAAATTATTAAATCGGCTGAATGGATTGTCGATATTGGACCAAAAGCAGGTAAAAATGGAGGGGATCTGGTATATACCGGTATTCTTGAAGGGCTAAAAAAAACTGAATGTATTACCGCTAAATACTTGTTTAAGAAGCCAATATCTGATTTTGTTCGAAAAAAAACAAACTCATTTATCGAAATTAAAAACGCGAATATACATAATCTTAAAAATGTTTCAGTGAAGATACCCCTCGGTGTTCCGACATGTGTTACAGGAGTGGCGGGAAGCGGTAAAAGCAGTCTTATAAATCATTGTTTTATGAAAGAATATCCTGACACAATCCTGATTGATCAATCTGCTATTGGTAAATCATCAAGGGCGAATCCAGCAACTTATATTGGAATGTTTGATATAATTCGTAAAATATTTGCTAAAGCAACCGGTGCAAATGTCTCTATATTCAGTTTTAATTCCAAAGGTGCTTGTCCAAAATGTAAAGGGCAGGGGTTTTTAGCGCTTGAGCTTCATTTTCTTGATTCTGTAAAAACTGTTTGCGATGAATGTGGAGGAACTCGCTTTCGCCCAGAGGTATTAAACTTAAAATACAATCAGAAATCCATCGCCGATGTGCTGGATATGACTGTAGATGATGCTCTTGCGTTTTTCTCTCAAAGGGAAATAATCAGGCGACTCACAATATTATCCGATGTAGGTCTTGGATATCTCAGAATAGGACAATCACTAAGCTCTTTGTCCGGAGGAGAATCTCAACGTCTTAAAATTGCCTCGGAATTGCATAAGGAAGGCAATATCTATGTTATGGACGAACCTACAACAGGTTTGCATATGTCTGATATTGACAGACTGTATTGGATTATCGCGTCTTTAACTGATAGAAAAAATACCGTTATAATAATTGAACACAATCTTGATATCATCAAGCACGCGGATTGGATTATTGATTTGGGACCGGAAGGAGGAAAGAACGGTGGTGAAGTAATCTTTCAAGGACTTCCTGAAAATTTGGTTAAGGAGCCACGTTCTGTTACAGGAAAGTACTTGAAAGAACTACTCTGATTTATTAAACAAAAAAAGCATGTTGCTGCACGGCGAAATTGCATAAGCATAAAAGCGCTTCTCAGTAAATGATTGAAACTTATAAACCGTGTATATGGTTCCCATGTGTTTCCTTTCAGACACAAGTGGATCACTTGATAACACATCCAGAGCTGCGATATTAGATTGAAACGAAGGCTGTCTGAAAAAAACAGACAGCCTGTGCAGTTAGAAAAAACCCAAAAAGTATTATGGCTCTTGAAGCTGAGAATAGTCGATAGTAATGGTAATATCCCCATCGATGGTAAGATTGGTGGTGTATATCTTCGACGTACCTATATGATATACGCTAATACCGACAAA
>JAGLYY010000347.1 GCA_023131935.1 Spirochaetales bacterium
GTTCCATAGGGGAAAACCCGTTTTGTTGTTGTCGGAACTGGATCGGCCTCGTACAGCGGCAAAGTAACACTATTGTCAGTTGCTATAATTAAACCACTGTTTGCCCCGATTGTAGTACTGGCTGCAAGAGCTGAGAAAGTCTCTCCAGGGGTGACTCCATTTACAACGACAGTGATAGTGCCATCAGCCTTTGGATTTGGATCTCAGCCTGCGAGAAAACCCGCGCCGTTAACCTGACGCGGGTATTATTCTATAGTTTACCGAGTGCCCCAAAGATTATGGGGTCTTACCCAGTTTTTTTGCAACATATGCTAAAAATTCAGCAAAATCACTTCCCATGGTTTTTGTCGCATCCTGCAAGATGGTGGCTTCCTTTTGTAGTCATTCCCGCTGGAAAATTGAAGAGTCGACAGGAGAAAACACCCCCTCCGGAAATTCGGAGGGGGCCATCATTTACGGTAAAGGAGTGCTGCCTTAAAACCAGAGAATTTTCATGTACTTTCCGCGGGTTGTATTTGCACTCTCTTCCCCAACGGCAGCACGTACTTCCAGAGTAATTCCCCCGCCCCCTTCGTTGTCGAAGACAAGATAGGTATACCCCTCATCATCGAAAACAGCGAGAACTTCAACTTCCTCACCACCTGGAACGGTAATGGGAAGATCCATTGGGGAATCTTTCGCGGCAATAACATAAACATCACTATCACCTTTATTCTTCAGATTCCAGATAACTTCCGCACCTGGCTGAGCCGGTACTGTCAGGATCTCAATTAGACGCTCACCGAAAGAGCCGTCCAGGACCATTCCTGTTCCCTTATCGGACGCTGGAGCAGTTGTCTGAACCTGCAGAAATTTAATCGGACCGGAACTGTCCTGTTCTTTCCAACCCTCCGATTCTTCGACATCCTTCCTGACCTGGTCCTGAACAAACCTGGGCAGACCGGCACAACCAATTACAGCTGCCGCCAACAGAACCAGCACAACAATATTAAGCACTTTCTTCATCACTAATTACCTCCAAAACCCTTTTCATGCGTTAGTGAATTATAAATAGAGAATCTTCCCTGAAACTCAGGGAAACCTTCGTACCTCTGACTTTTACGGCACCTTTCGTCTCGTAATCATTTATCCGGAGCTCTCCAACTTCAGTAATAACGGTGTAATCATTCATAGCACCCTGGTACATGGCAAACTCAATCTCACCTGCAACTCCCGCCTTCCCTTCGGGATGTATCAAGATATCTTCGGGACGGATCATTACCTTCACCGGTTCTCCCGCTTCCGGTTTGGTTGCAAAAGGTGCTTTCAGTTGCACACCTCCCAAATTTAAAAGGGCGAAATCTCCCTCAATCTTAAGAAATTCTGCTTCAACAATATTTGCTTCTCCGATAAAATCAGCAACAAAATCGTTTTCCGGGCGGGTGTAAAGTTCCACCGGCCCTCCAATCTGGGAAATGACGGCATTGTCCATGACAACTATCCGGTCTGCGATTGCAAGTGCTTCAGCTTGATCATGGGTAACATACACCGATGTGATCCCCAGGTCTTTCTGGAGATTCCTGATCTCCCCGCGCATCCTGTTGCGGAGTTTCGCGTCAAGATTGGAGAGCGGTTCGTCAAAAAGGAGAACCTTCGGTTTGAGAACCAGTGCCCGTGCAAGGGCGACCCTCTGTTGCTGCCCGCCTGAGAGTTCGCTCGCGCCCCGCTTTTCAAGACCCTTCAAACCAACTACGTCGAGGGCCTCCTTAACTGCCGCCTTGATTCTGTCTTTTTTCCATTTCTTGACCTTAAGACCGTATGCAATGTTCTGATAAACATTCATGTGAGGGAAAAGGGCGTAGGATTGAAAAACCATGGTGATTTTCCGTTCGTTCGGGGGCATACCGGTAATATCTTCCCCGCCAAGATAGATTTTTCCCGATGTCGGGACTTCAAGGCCTGCAATCATCCTGAGGATAGTAGTTTTTCCACATCCTGATGGACCGAGAAGGGTAACAAGCTTTCCATGATCTATCTGAAAAGAGACATCGTTTACTGCAGTAACTTTTCCAAATTTTTTCGTGATATTTTCAAAACGTAAATCTGCAATTCTGGTTATCGTATCACCCATCTATTATCCTACCTCATACAGCAATACTGATTTTTTGTTTAGTTGTTCTATTTATCAGGAAATACATTATTCCGATTGCAAGCATCATCGTAACAATGAGAACCGTACAGTAAGCTGTTGCAATTCCCAACTTGCCCCCTTCTATCCTGCCAAGGATGACCGTCGTAGCAAGCTTGGTCTTGGCAGTTACGAGGAAGATTACCGCACTTATTGCTGTCATAGACCTGACAAAGGCGAAAACCAGCCCTGAGAAGATTGCCGGTTTTATCAGAGGGAGTACTACTTTTCTCAGGGTATGAAAATTACTTGCCCCAAGGGTGATAGATGCTTCTTCGAGGGAAACATCAATCTGTTGGAGAGCTGCCATCCCCGACCGGATCCCCACCGGCATATTCCTGAACACGAAACAGATTATCAGAATCATTGCGGTACCGGTAAAGAAAAGGGGGCCGGTATTGAAGGACATCACATAGCCAATACCAATGATCGTTCCCGGGATCGCGAAACTGAGCATTGAGGTGAATTCAAATGTCTTTTTCCCAAAAAAGGAGTAACGACTTACCAGGTAGGCGACCATCAGCCCCATCGCCGCTGTTATGGGCGCAGATATCCCTGCTAACTTCAGTGTTGTAACATAGGATTCGAGACCTACCTGCAGAAAATACTTGTAATGCTGCAGGGTTAACTCGTGGTTGATCCCCCAGAGTTTCACAAAACTGCCGGTAACAACTGAACCGTAGAGAGCCACAGTCAATACTATCCAGATAAGAGTTCCCCACAGGAGGGTGTAATCCAGCCCCTTCGGCAGGGGGAGTAATATGTTTCTGCTCGGCTTCCCGGTGACCGTCACATAAGAGCGGCTGCCCACCCAGTACCGTTGAACAATGAAGGTTGTAAGTGTAATTGAAAGGAGAACAAGACCGAGACAGGCGGCAAGCATCTCGTCATAGCGGCCTACGATAGCGAGATAAATTGAGGTCGCAAGAACATCAAAATCACCCCCCAGAAGGATGGGATTACCAAAATCGGCTAGAGATTCTATTACCGATAACAGGAAAGCATTTGCCAGGCCAGGTCTGAGGAGGGGCCAGATGATAGTTTTGAAAGAGTGCCATCTGTTTGACCCCAGGGTGTAACTCGCCTCTTCAAGCGCGGAATCGAGGGAACGGATTACACCTGAAAGGATGAGAAACGCCATAGGTGCGAAGGAGAGTGTCTGGGCCAGGACAATCCCAAAATAACCAAAAACGAAATTTACCCTGAGACCGAGAATCCCGGAGGTGAACCAGCCGACTCTTCCAAACATGAAAATAATCGCCAGTCCGATTACAAAAGGGGGAGTAATAATCGGCAATAGAGAAAATCCCTGCATGAACCGTCTTAGTCGGAACCTGGACCGTTCCACCACAAGGGCAAAGGCAAGACCGATGACGGTTGACAGCACACCTACCGTTCCAGCCATCAAAATACTATTCTTAAGTATCCTCATGGTTGAGGGGTAGGCAACGAGTGTTCTGATGAAATTCCCCGGTTGCAGGGAACCTTCAACCATCACGCTTCGTGCAAGAATTACAAGAAGGGGAAATATGATAAAAATAACAAGCAGCGCGCCAATACTCAGGATTGATCCTGAAATAAAGCTGTCCCCCCTGATGATACCCATTCTCGAAAGGGTAACGGCAAGAAGAGCCAGAAAAGTAAAAAAGAGGATAAATGCTCCGCTTGTAAGTTTCAGTTCAGGGGTAAGAAGTACTACCTGTACCACATACAAGGTTAAACCGAGGAGGCTTAAAGCCAGGGACAGTTTCAGTTTTACCGGTTTTCTAATGGGAGACATAGCCAGGATGGCGGATAACAGTAAGAGGGGTAACAGCAAGGCTGCAGCCGGAGCTTCATTCCTCACGTTCCACAAGGTCCCGGAGAAGTCCCCTTCAGTCAGGAGATCTGCCGTCCCCTGACTAAGGGGAGCGTAAAAGGGAAGAATGATCAGGAGCATAAAAACAATTATGCTCCCAATCCATACGAATTGTTCTTTTTTTATCGCGGTAAAATTCATCATCCATTAACGTGGAAGTACAAATACTTCCCGGGTCCACCTATCCATAATTCGGGTACCGTTTTCCGCAACCCAACTGAAATCATAATCCACTGTATTGACCTCGTCGATTGGAATTGCGACATCGGGAACTTTTGCATTGAGATTAGTAGGTATCTGATATGAACCTATCGTTCCCAGCCCTTCCTGGGTTTTTGCGCTGATGACCCAGTCGATGAACTTTTTGGCCTCTTCCGGATGAGGCGCGCCTGTAATCAGATTGACAGCCCCAATCTCAAAACCTGTGCCTTCAATGGGGGCAACAGGTATTACCGGATAACCCTGTTCCGCGTGATAAATACAATCGTGCAGAAAAATTATTGCAACAGCTATTTCACCCCGTCCGGCGAGGATACCGGGAGCTGAACCGGATTTTGTATAGTTGGAAATATTCGCGTGGAGCTTTTTCATGTACTCCAGTCCCTCATCTTCTCCAAGCCGGAAAATCTGGGTGGC
>JAGLYY010000348.1 GCA_023131935.1 Spirochaetales bacterium
GGATTACAACTCAGGGCCATAGCGATCATTGCTCTTTGTCTTAATCCGCCGGATAACTGATGAGGATAGTAATCGATACTTGTATCCGGGTTCGGCATTCCCACCTTTTTAAGAACATTTATAGCCACTTCTCTTGCCAATTTTTTATCTTTATCGGAATGAAGCATCACGGATTCGATGATCTGATTTCCAATTGTGTGTACGGGAGAGAAGCTGGTCATAGGCTCCTGGAAGATCATTGAGATTTCATTCCCACGAATATCTCTTAGAGCCTGGGAATCCGCAGAAAGACCGGCAATATCGATATTACTCCCATTTTTTTTCTGAAACAGAATTTCACCTTTAGTAATGCGGCCCGGATCTGGTAAGATACGGAGAATAGAAAATGCTGTCATGCTTTTACCGCAGCCGCTTTCCCCTATAAGCCCCAGGATGCTGTTCTTTTTTATCGAAAGATCAACACCATCTACAGCTTTCAGTAAACCTTCCTCCATTTGAAAACCAACCTTGAGGTTAGTTATTTCAATTATTTTATTTTTCATGTTCATCCTTCCTATTCTCCTGTTAACCGGTTACAGCTTATAGGGGTCCGCGGCATCCCTGAGCCCATCTCCCACGAAATTGAAGGCCAATACCACAATGACTACGAACAGCCCCGGAAATAACAACCAGGGATGAAATGCTATGGTACGTACATGCTGTGAGTTCTGCAGCAGAACTCCCCAGCTAACCGCAGGCTCTCTGATACCGAGTCCCAGGAAACTTAAGGCGGTTTCCCCAAGAATCATTCCGGGGATTGCCATTGTCAGATGCACTATCAGGTAACTGAAGAAAGAAGGTAGTAGATGTCTTGCGATAATATATAAGTCAGTTGCTCCGGCAATACGGGCTGCCATGGCAAAATCCGCTTCCCGCAACTCAAGTATTTTACCTCTAACCACCCGGGCCAGACCACACCAGCCAATCACCGAAAATATTATACTAATTCCGAAAAATACCCCAATAGGAGACCATTTTTTAGGTAAAGCGGCACTGAGTCCCATCCATAGAGGAATTGTCGGAATACAGATAAGAAACTCTATTAGCCTTTGGATCAGCATATCAACAGCACCGCCAAAATATCCCGAAATACCTCCCAGAAGACAGCCAAGGAAAAAGCTCAGACCAACACCGACAAGCCCGATGGATAATGATATTCTTGAGGCATAGAGATTACGGGAAAAAAGATCTCTCCCCAGATGGTCTGTGCCCATTAGAAACAGAGTGCCTTTGTCCACTCCCAGGAGATGTATATCCGTCCAGAACAGATTCCAGAATTTATACCTGTCACCATGGTGGAAAAACTTTATAGTATGGATTTCCGTCTTATCTTCAACATAGGTTTTTCTTAAGGTAACCGGATCTACCTTACCTTTAAGACCATAGACAAAGGGAAAATGAAGACCATCTTCCGCGAACAGATGAATCCGCTGAGGAGGAGCATACATGTGCTTCAAATTATGGGTAGTTATATCCTGGGTCGAAAAGAAACCACAGAAGATAGCTAAAAAATAAAAAAACAGAAGTACAGACCCACCGGTAATTGCCAGCTTATGTTTGCGGAACTTACGCCACATCAATTGCCCTTGAGTGGCTACATAGTACTTTTCTTCATCGGTTATTTTTTTTTTAGTTTTTATGTCTTCGGCTTCAGCAATATCCATTCTGAAAACTCCTCAGGCTTTCTTTTCGAACCTGATGCGTGGATCAATCACAACCAGAAGAATATCTGAGATAAATGTTCCAATCAGGGTCAGGGATGAGAGTATAAGAATAATACTTCCCGCAAGTTCCATATCCTGTTTCAGCAGCGCCTGATAAAGCAGAGGTCCGGTTGTAGGAAGATTGAGCACAATTGATGTTATAGTGGCACCGGATACAATTCCTGCCAGTGACCATCCTATGGTACTGACAATAGGATTTACCGCTATCCTCATGGGGTATTTAAATAAGAGCCTTGTTTCCGTCAGTCCTTTTGATCTCGCGGTTACCACATACTGTTTCTTCAGTTCATCGAGCAGGCAGCCTCGCATTATACGAACCAGGCCGGCTGTTCCGGCTGTACCGATTACAATGACGGGAATGGGGAGATGCTTTAAAAGATCAATAAACTTGGCAAAACTCCATCCCTGATCGAGGTATTCTGTAGAGAACAGTCCTCCGGCTTCCCAACCAAAGTATTTGTACCCCAGAAACATCAGAATGATAGCGAGCAAAAAATTAGGAGTAGCTATGCCGATAAATCCGAAAGTTGTAGCCGTATAATCTCCGATTGAATACTGGTGAGTCGCGGAATAAACTCCAATGGGGACCCCTACCGCGTAGGCAAAAAACATGGTAATCAGAGAAACCACAATGGTAAGGGGAACACGCTCCATAATGAGCTTACTCACCGGCTGCTGCCATTGGATTGACATACCAAAATCCCCTTTTACAAACCTGCTGATCCACCGGAAATACTGTATGTACATGGGTTTATCCAGACCATATGCGATCCGAAGCGACTCTATTTCCGACTCATCAAGTAACACTCCCTGCATTTCTTCC
Source organism: Spirochaetales bacterium (assembly GCA_023131935.1). Classification (GTDB taxonomy): domain Bacteria; phylum Spirochaetota; class Spirochaetia; order JAGLYY01; family JAGLYY01; genus JAGLYY01. The sequence goes on from JAGLYY010000348.1 coordinate 2,587, forward strand.
ATTTCGCTTACCAGTACGCTAACATAATCACCCGGAGGAAGCTGTATTATTATAAAAGCCGCAATTGAGAGTAATACCATTAATAGAAGGAAATAAAGGAATCTGCGTATTATATAGAAAAGCATTCGTTTACTACCCTTTGTTTTCGGTTTTTTATAAGGGGGATTTTAACCGTCAGCGGCTAAAATCCCCTATTACTCATTACTTCTTAAACCACTGTTGTGGCTGCCATGGTACATAGATGCCGGTAGTCCATCCGATCCACAACCCTTCAGGAACATTTCTTACATTATTATTTACAATTTCAAGAGCTGGAGATTGATACACTGTACCTATATGCCAGAGCTGTTTTACCTTGAAATCCCATATCTTTTGTTCAAGGGCGGTCCATGCAGGAGTCAGTGGTAT
>JAGLYY010000349.1 GCA_023131935.1 Spirochaetales bacterium
GAGTGGAACGCCGCTAAAACCCTGGGGATCAAACTTCGTGACACGGTTATTGTTGAAAAAGATTGACAAACACCGCTTTTCGGTATTAATGTTTGGTATCCGGACTTAGGGCGGTGCATCGATTCCGTTGGAACGGTGACACAGAAGCTCCCGGAAAAAAACCACATCCTATTCTAAGAAAGGACTTGATCCTATGGGACAGGTACCGGAAAAACCGAAGTTCATCTACGGCGTTATTGGGGATGGGAGACTCGCGAAGCACTTCTGTCACTATCTCAATCTTTTAGCGATCCCCTTCAAACAATGGTCCAGGAGAAAGCACCCTGAAACAGATCCCGCGACAGTGCTTGATGGTTGTGAGCCGATCCTGATCATCATTTCTGATGATCAGATTGAATCATTCCTTGTGAAACACCCTTTGTTGCGGAAAAAAAAGGTTTACCACTGTTCAGGCAGCCTGGTAGTAAAGGGAGTTCCCTCTGTTCACCCTCTGATGACCTTCTCAAAAACCTTGTACGATCTTGATCTCTACAAAACCATTCCCTTTGTGATGGAGGAGGCAGAAGGGGTGGAGGATCTTCCTGGTCTGCCAAACCCGGTATTCCGTATCCCTTCCGAAAAAAAATCTCTCTATCACGCCCTGTGCGTTTTCTCAGGGAACCTGACAACGATCCTCTGGCAGCAGGCGTTCAAAGGGTTCCGGAGCCTGGGAATTCCCTCGCAGGTTTTACAGCCTTACCTCCGAAGGGTGACTGAAAACATTGCTGATGATCCTGAAAATTGTCTGACCGGGCCAATTGCCCGGGGTGATATTGAAACGATCAGGAGAAATCTCGATTCCCTGGATCCCCGGGAGCGCTCGGTATACCAGGCTTTCTTAGGATTAAAGGAGATTGATGTATGAAGGTTACGGATTTTTTTAAATGGAAAAAAGAGGGCAGGAAGATTTCTATGGTCACCTGTTACGACTATACGGGCGCGAGAATACTCAATGATACCGATATCGACAGTGTTCTTGTCGGAGACAGCCTCGCCATGGTGATGCACGGTTTTGACAGCACCCTGCCGGTCGATTCAGAGTTGATCGCCCTACATACCAGGGCGGTTAGAAGGGGTGCCCCGGATAAGTTTATCATCGGTGACATGCCTTTTTTAAGCTTCCGGAAGGGTCTTACCGATACCATGAACAATGTTGAGATTCTCATGAAAGCCGGCGCAAACGCGGTTAAGCTTGAGGGGGTAGATGGCCACGAAAAAGAGATTACCCGGATCGTTCAATCGGGAGTCCCGGTAATGGGGCACATTGGTTTAACCCCACAATCGCTCCACGCTATCGGCGGTTTCAAGGTCCAGGGGAGAAACGAGAAAGCCGAAGCTCACCTCCTAAAGCAGGCAAAAATACTTGAAGAGCTTGGATGTTTTTCCATTGTCCTCGAATGTATCCCCGCGGACCTCGCACGGCGGATTTCAGACAATATCGGTATCCCCACCATCGGGATCGGTGCTGGAATCGGTTGTGATGGCCAGGTCCTTGTCTGGCAGGATTTGCTGGGGATGAACCTTGACTTTTCTCCGAAATTTGTCAGGCGATACATGGATGGCGCGGAGCAGGTGTCCGCGGCCTTAAACCGGTTTCACGATGATGTTGTAAAGGGAAATTTTCCCAGCGAGAAAGAATCATATTCCTGAAGTGATTCCTGAATTGAGTATCATGGAAAAGGCGAAAGTAATTACGACAATTCCCGGGTGGCGTGAGAAAGTCCCGGAATTCAGGAAAGAGGGAAAAACAATAGGTTTCGTACCCACTATGGGGGCGATCCACAAGGGCCACATTTCCCTTATTGAACGATCGGTTTCGGAGAACGATGTTACGCTTGTCAGCATCTTCGTGAATCCTACTCAATTTAACAACCCGGACGATTTCAATAACTATCCTGTAACCTTTGACGAGGATATTCGGAAAATCTCTGAGGCGGGGGCAGCCTACGTTTTTTATCCTGACCATGAGGACCTGTACCGTGATAATTACCGGTATGTCATTTCGGAAAAAAGTTTAAGTAAAATTCTCTGCGGTGCCTTTCGTACGGGACACTTCGATGGTGTGTTGACTGTTGTACTGAAACTGCTTCTTATTTCCGGTGCTGACAGGGCCTACTTCGGAGAAAAGGACTATCAGCAGTTTAAACTTATTGAGGGGATGGCAGATGCATTCTTTCTTGATACAAAAATCATCCCCTGCCCTATCCTTCGGGAACCGTCAGGATTAGCCTTAAGTTCCCGGAATGCCCTGCTTTCGGAGCAGGGGAAAGCAAAAGCCCCTCTCTTCTATCAGCATCTTAAGAGATCAGCTACGATAGAAGAGGCAAGAAAAAAGCTTGCGGCTTCCGGATTTGAGGTAGAATATGTTGAGGAGCATTTTAACAGACGCTTCGGTGCAGTCTACCTCGATTCGGTACGACTCATAGACAATGTGCCCCTTACTTTGAAAGGAGTGTAACTGTTCAGGTAGATAAACTGTGGAGGAAGGCTATAGGTGGATAGACTGTAGGCTATTAGGTAGGATTGGCTGACGAAGTGATGCTTCTGATCTATCGGGAAACCAAGGATTTCCCCAGTGAAGGAATACATGGGCTGACTTCCCAAAGCCTACAGCCTAACAGCCTAACAGCCTACAGTCTAATAGCCTTCAGCCTAAATAGTTACTGGAGATGAAGAATGAATGTTGTTGTACAGCTGACCGGTTCCATTGCCTGTTATAAGGCAGGGACCCTTATCTCAGGCCTTGTAAAAAAGGGGTGGGAAGTTCAGACCGTCGCTACACCCAGCGCGCTGAAGTTTATCGGAAACGCTACCCTCGAAGGGCTTACCGATAAACCTGTTCTTACCGATATGTTCGCCCGGGGTGACGGCAAGATCCATATCAGCCTGGCAAAATGGGCCGACCTTTTTGTTTTGTATCCTGCTACCGCCAACACCATCAATACACTCGCCGCCGGTTTTGCCGGGGAACTCATTGGAGCCCTCTTTTTAGCGAATAATTTCCAGAAACCCTATTGGATAGCTCCGGCGATGAATGTTCACATGCTTGAACACCCCGCGACCCGGAGATCTCTTGAACAACTGAAAGAGTGGGGGTGTTATCTCTTTCAAACAGAAGAGGGGATTCTTGCCTGTAAGGATTATGGCAAGGGCAGACTCATCGCCCCGGAGAAGGTACTCGATAAAATCCTGGAGGAATTCCCTTCATGACAGTTCTCATCACCTCCGGCGGGATGAGTGAGCGCATCGACGGTGTCAGGGCAATCACCAATACAAGCACCGGAAAAACAGGAGCGGTAATTGCGGATTTCTTTGCCTCCCACGGAGAGAAAATCCTCTATCTGCACCACGACAGCGCGGTCCTGCCTGCATCAAAGGTGAATTGTTTTTCTTACAAGAGTTTCTCGGATCTTGATACCCGCATCCGGGAGCTTCTACGGGATGAGCCGGTAGATGTGGTAATTCATCTTGCGGCTGTCAGTGATTATTCAGTAAAACATATTAAAATTGGTGATAAGATTTACCTTCCCGTTGATCTTGAAAAGATTGATTCAAAAGAGCCGGTAACCATTGAATTAAAACGGAATCATAAAATCCTTGAAAGAATCCCCGGGTACGCGTCCGGGAACAGATCCGGAAGGAATAAGAAGACACCGGTAATTATCGGTTTCAAATTGACCAATAGCCTGGATCCTGAAACTCAACAAATTGCAATTCGCAAGATTGTGAATCGGGGAACAGCTGATTTTATCGTTCACAACGACCTTCATCACATTTCAGAAAAAGAGCACAAGACCACCATTTACAACCGGGAGATGAAACAAACAGGCTCCGCCGCAACCAAGGAAGAGTTGGCTGCTCTTTTGTATAATCTGATTAAGGAGAACACATGAGACTATGCGTTGATGTAGGGAACACCCAGGCTTTCGGGGGGTTATTCAAGGATGGAGAACTGCTGCTTCGCTTTCGCAAAACATCAGAGGCAGGATCCAGTGCCGATGAATATGGGATATTCCTCAAATCAGTATTGCGTGAAAACGGGTATGGACCGGAAGTTGTAAAGGATATAGCCTTCTGCTCTGTGGTACCGGACCTGGTTTACTCCTTTCGCCATGCCTGCATAAAGTACTTTGATATTGATCCATTCATCCTGAGGCCGGGAGTAAAAACCGGCTTAAAAATTGGCTATCGCAACCCTGTTGAGGTCGGCGCTGACCGGATAGCCACAGCTATCGCGGCATCTTCCCTCTGGCCGGATAAAAACATCATTGTTGTCGATTTCGGAACCGCCACAACAATCGACGCGATTTCCTGTGAAAAACGCTACCTTGGGGGCGCTATTTCACCTGGACTGCGTATCAGCATGCAGGTACTGGAACAGAAGACCGCGAAACTACCAACGGTTGAAATTGAACCGGTAAAATCTGCCTGTGGAAAATCCACTATTGAGAGCATTCAGTCGGGACTCTACTTCGGCCACCTCGGGATGGTAAAAGAGATCGTCTCCCGGCTTACCAGAGAAAGTTTCAACTCTGAAGCTCCCTTTATTATCGCGACCGGTGGGTTCTCCCGGCTTTACATTGATTCGGGAATCTTTGATGAAATTCAACCGGACCTGGTACTATATGGATTAAAGCTGGCGTTAGAGATGAACAGGTAGCGGCAAACCGGATCCTATGCGGTCTTTTCCGCGGAAGTTATTAACTTCTCTAAAAGAAGATCGGTATTCACATACTCCTTTGTCATCGATTTTACTGTTTCTATCTTCTCC
>JAGLYY010000035.1 GCA_023131935.1 Spirochaetales bacterium
CTATAGCCTTCCCCCTACAGCCTATATTAGGACAGCATGAGATGGGCCATCACCTTCGCGTCTCCAATCATGTTGTCTACCAGACAGTGCTCGTTCGGCATATGGGCATTTTCTTCAAACTTTGACCATACAACGGTATCATAACCCTTATTTCTGAGATGGGCGGCAACGGTACCTCCACCAATACCGGTGACCTTTCCTTCAACATGGTACACATCCTGAACCGCTTTTTTCACCATACCAACAATCGGTGAGTCTGCCGGTGTTGCTGCCGATTCCTGCCGCTCAATGACCTCGTAGACCACTGAAACACCGTAGGTTTCCTGGGTCTGGCGGATCATCTTCCCGATCTCCCCAAGAACAGTATCCACAGGGACCTCAGGGAGTATCCGGCAATCGAGGTAAAAAACATCCTCCCCGGGCAGAGTATTCACATTAGGTACATTGGCTTCCCGCTTTGAGGGGACAAAAGTCGATGCTGATGGTTCAAATATCGGGTTTTTCTTCGGGAAAACTTGTTTTAGTCCATCTAAAGCAACAATGAGGGAAGAGGCAGCAACATTGGCATTTACCCCAAGTTCAGGCACCGAAGTATGGCACTGTTTTCCAGTCACGGTAAACTTCACCCATATAACACTCTTCTCTGCCGTTTCGATCATCGTGCCGTCAGGCCGTCCGCCGTCAGGAACCAGAAAGAGGTCTCCCTTCTGAAACAGGTCCTGCTCTTTGAGGAGATACTCAATTCCAAACTTACTGCCTACCTCCTCATCAGCAACAAAAAGCAGATTCACCGTTCTTTTCGGGGTAATACCAAGACGCTTCAGAGCAAGTGTGCTGAAAACCGAAGACACAAGACCCTGCTGATTATCCTCCACTCCCCTTCCAAAGATGGTACCCTCCTTTTCCACCAGTGTGTAGGGATCGCTTTTCCATAGACTCATTTCACCGGGGGGTACAACATCCAGGTGGCTCATAATCCAAAGAGCGGGACTTTCCCTTTCCCCCTTACGAGTGACAACAAGGTTCGGCCGCTCACCCGCCGGAACTCTTGAATCCGGAGCGTTGTACCAGAGAGGTTCCCCGAATCCCCGTTTCACCAGCCAGGCAGAAAGGGCTTTCGCCTTTTCCATCTCCCCCTCTCCTTCGCTGTCCGGAGCAATGGCCGGGATACCTGTAAGAAGCCTTTGAAGCTCAATCATCTCATCCCGCATCTTTTCTATAGTATGAAATACCTCTTTTAGCACCCTTATACCTCCAAAGCAGATTTCCGTCACTGATAAACTTAAGGAGGAGTGTACCACGAATTCGTTGACTTAAAAACTATATACTGATAGATATAGGTATACATGGAGCAATAAATCATGAGAAAAATACCCTTCATCATAATAAATGTTATTTTAAGCCTGTTAATTCTGGTACTCACCTCCTGTGGGGGCAGAGCAATCGGATGGGGTGTCCTTCTCTGGACCGATGATCCCGATTCCGGAAGAAACGGCGAGATCTTCCCTGTTCTCTCAGAATCGGAAATACGGGGGACGTATATCATTCGCCTCCCGGAAGGAACCCGGGAAATTCCTGCCTACCGCCTCCGGGTATTTCCGAAAGAACAGTCTGCCAGGGATTTTGTATCCTCTTTTCAAGAGTATACCGGGACATTCGGGGTATCCCGGAAGCATGGGCTAAATATTCGGAATAGCCCCGATAGTCAGGCTGACCAGATTTACCGGTTGCGGGAAAATGAGATTGTTAAAATCGTAAGCCGAAGTAAAGAAAAGACCCTTGCCGGAAATCTTGAAGGCTATTGGTACGAAGTTCTTACTGAGGGAGGAATTGCGGGGTACACTTTTGATAAATACTTGAGCTTGTATGAGGAGGGTGAAGATCCCTTCGCTTTTAATATCCTTGACGATCCCGGCCTTGCCTTTATTATGAACAATGTCTTCCGGTCTCAAATGGTTTGGGAAATGATTCAGGAAAATCGCCTTGACCCAAACAGGGTCTTCCTTGAACAGGGACTTTTTCCGGAACCGGAAAATAACAGGATCCGGATGGTCACTGAAAAGGGGGAACAGCTCTTTGAATACGAGTCCATAACCCCGAAAGGGAACAGGAATTACAGGTTCGATGGAACAACCCTTTCAGTTGAAATTTCCTCAGAATCCAAGGTACGCCTTGAATATGTATATGAAGGCAAAAATACGTATGCTTCCTATTTTCTTATTGAGGATCTGGAAACACATCTTGAGGAAGCTTTAGAGAGTGAGGGCCTGAAACTTGAGGAATTACTTTCCTCCGGAAATGAATTTTCCAGTACAGCCTATGGTACTATCTCCATAGATGAAAATGGACTTTTCACCTGGTCCAACTTCGACAGACTTGTACCCAATATCATCCCGGAGGGAGCCCCTGGAAGGGGGCGGGTTTCATTTTCCCTCTTTCTTTCCAGGTCTTTGAGGGATTCATATTCGGGAGTTATCTCTTTTTATTTTTCCTGGGTTTCCGGCAACAAGGGCTCCCATTTCCTCTACACCCTGACCCCCGATGGAATCCGGATGATTGCTGTTCCCGCGAAATCAATTGATAACGGGATTGTTGATTCCGACAGCAATCTGCCAATCCGAATTTTCTTCAAACGAACGGGTTAAATCCATGTCATTTGCCCAGCTGTCCAGGATATCCCTCGCCTTCGGACCCCGGGATATCCTGAAAGATCTCTCCTTAACTATCTCCGGATCCTCCCGGACCGCCTTGACCGGGGGAAACGGGAGTGGGAAAACCACTCTCATGAAAATCATCGCTGGATTGAATCAACCGGATTCAGGGGATATCCGGCTTCAGAGAGATACCCATATCTCCTACCTGCCTCAATCGGGGATTACCCATGCGGGGATGACCCTCGTAGAAGAGGTTGAAAAAGCATTCATTCACTTAAAAGAACTTCTTAGTGAAAAGCAAAACCTTGAATCAAACCTTGCTTCTGTTAAGGAACATGACTCAGGATATGATCAACTTATCCACCAACACCACGAGATTGAAGAACAGCTTCTCGGAAGCGGATACTACCAGAGGGAAGAAAGGATTGAACAGGTCCTTGCCGGGCTGGGTTTCTTCCGGCAGGATTTTGGGAAATTATGCGAAGAGTTCTCCGGTGGATGGCAAATGCGTATCGCCCTCGCGAAGGTCCTGCTGGAGCAGCCGGATATCCTCCTCCTGGATGAACCCACAAATTATCTCGATATTGAAGCACGGGACTGGCTGGAAGGTTTCCTGAAAAAGTTCTCCGGGGGGCTGCTCATTGTATCTCACGACAGATTTTTCCTCGATGTTACCGTAAATGAGGTGATTGAACTCTTCCAGGGAGAGATTCACCGGTATAAAGGAAATTTCAGCGCGTATGAAAAAACCAGGGAAGCGGAATTGGCTTCCCTGCTTGCGGATTACAAGCAACAGCAGGAAGAGATAAAACGGATTGAGGACTTCATCAACAGATTTCGCTACAACGCAAATAAAGCCCCGTTGGTCCAGAGCCGTATCAAGCAGCTTGCTAAAATAGAGCGGATAGTTATCCCTGAGAACATGAAAAGGATACACTTCACTTTCCCCCTTCCCCCCCATAGCGGAAGACGGGTTCTTGAGATTTCCTCACTCTCCCGATCTTACGGTGACAACGTTATTTTTAATGGATTTGATTTTCTCCTTGAAAAGGGAGAAAAAATGGTTGTGGCGGGAAAAAACGGATCCGGAAAATCAACCCTGCTCAGACTCATCGCCGGAAGGGACAGGGATTTTCAAGGAGAAATCTCCTTCGGCACAGGAGTGAAGGCAGGTTATTTCTCCCAGGACATGGAAGATGATCTCGATCCACTAAACTCGGTTATCGAAGAGATCGAATCGGTAGCCCCTACCCAGATGATAGACAAACTGAGAGATCTCCTTGGGGCATTCCTCTTCCGGGGAGATGACATTTACAAAAAAGTTGGAGTATTAAGCGGCGGAGAAAAGAACAGGACTGCCCTTATAAAACTGCTTCTTCATCCCGCCAATATGCTCATCCTCGACGAACCTACCAACCATCTTGATATGATCTCCAAGGATGTCCTCCTTGACGCGCTCAGACAGTACAAAGGAACTCTGATTTTTGTCTCCCATGATCGATACTTCATTGAAGGATTGACAACGAGAGTCCTGGAACTGAGTCCAAAGGGACCAAGAAATTTCCCCGGGGATTATTCCTATTACCTCTGGAAAACCAGTACCGAAGTCGAAGAGGTTCAAACTTCTTTAAAGTCCCAGCCATCGACGGGACGTATGAACCGGGAAGAGGAGAAACGGATCAAAGGCGCTATCAGGAGGCTCAAGAGGGAAGAGCATGAGCTTCTTGAGAAACTGGAAACCCTCGAATCTGAACATCAAAAGATCCAGGAAGAGATGGCAAGGCCGGAAATTTACACAAATGGTGAAGTGGTGCGGGAACTGAAAGACAAGCTCACTGAGAATGAAATATTTCAGGAAAAGCTATCAGCCAGATGGGAAGAAGTTGAAGAAAAACTACATCGGGCGGGAGTTCCGCAATGACCTGTCAAATCATGAGTGAGAAACCATAATGAATGTGAAAGGGGGGGGGATGAAAGTATCATCTAGAACGATGAAGCATTTTATACTGATGATTGTAATTGGGGGAGTCATCGGTACTTTGGGCTGGGAAATCTTCGAGCGTTTGCTCCAACTTCTGGGATGGAACATGAACCTGACAGCAGGACCAATCGGATTTGACATTGCGGTCCTTGCGGTGTACCTCCGGGCCAATCCAGGAACCCTCCTGGGTTCCGCCGCGGGGCACCTGTTATTTAAGAAAATTTAAGGAGCGAACTACAGGTGATAGAAAAAAGAGATAATGAAAACAATCCACTCCTGGTCCTTGCCTCTGAATCTCCCCGGAGGCAGGAACTTCTCCGTCAAATGGGACTTGATTTCCAGGTTATCCCCAGTGATATCGAAGAGGAAATAACCGGAGACAATCCGCCTCTTCTTGCGATATCCCTTGCCTTGCAGAAGGTCAATGCAGTGTTAAACAATCTGGGGAAAGATCGGTGGGTCCTTGGAGCTGATACCCTCGTTATCGGGAACCGAATACTGGGAAAACCTGCCTCCCGGGCAGAGGCTGAAGAGATGCTTACAGCCCTTTCCGGAAAGAGACATCAGGTATTTACCGGGATCGCTCTTCATGTCCCGGGGAAAGAAAAAATACTCACAGCAACAGAGGTTAGCACTATAACCTTCTCTGAAATCTCAAGGGAAGAGCTATCTTGGTACCTCGATACGAAAGAATGGAGGGGAGCTGCCGGGGCCTACCGGATCCAGGGCCTTGCCTCCCGGTTTATTCCGGAGATTCAGGGCTCCTACAGCAATGTCGTGGGGTTGCCTATTCATACTATTTATGGCATGTTAAAGGCTAATAATTATCCCCTGCTGCGATAGCAGGGAGAATCTCCATCGGAACAACAGTTACTGATGAGAAAAAGAGAAGGAACCGGGATTACCCGGTAGTGTCAGGAGGAAACTTTGGCAGTTGTAACAATGAAAAACCTGCTTGAGTCCGGTGTGCATTTTGGACACCAGACCAAACGCTGGGACCCCCGTATGAAGAAATATATCTTCACGGAACGGAACGGTATTCACATTATCGATCTTCAAAAAACAATAGTATGTATCAAAGAAGCCTATGAAGAGGTTCGGAAAATTGTTTTGGAAAGCAAATCCATTCTCTTCGTTGGAACAAAAAAACAGGCCCAGCAAGCCGTTGAACGTGAGGCACAGAGATGCGGTATGTTCTTCGTTAACAACCGGTGGCTTGGAGGCATGCTCACTAACTTTACTACTATCAAGAAATCCGTAATTCGACTGAAAAAAATCGATAAGATGGAAGTTGACGGCACTTTTGAAAGCCTTACAAAAAAGGAAGTTTCAAAACTAAACAAAGAACGGGCAAAACTCGAGAAAAACCTTGGCGGTATCAAGGAGATGAAGGATATTCCCGGGGCCGTATTTATCATCGATACAAGAAAAGAGGCTATTGCTGTTGCGGAAGCCAAGAGGATGGGAATTCCCATTATCGCCATCGTTGACACCAATTGTAATCCCGAAGGGATCGATTTCCCCATTCCCGGGAACGATGATGCCATCCGGGCCATCACCCTTTTTACCCAGATTATCGCGAATGCGGTTGTCGAAGCAGACAATGAAATTGGTCTGGAAGTCATTGAAACCCTTCAGGATGAAGATGAAGGATACGGGAAGATTTCCGAAGAAA
>JAGLYY010000350.1 GCA_023131935.1 Spirochaetales bacterium
TTTATTTTATGTATTCCGACGGAACAGGTCATTATCTGTATAAGTATGAGCGGGACTGGTGAAAGCCGCGTATTAACAAAACCAAGGAGTTACTTTTATGTTTAAAAAAGCACCCGTATTAATCGCTTTTTATCTTTTTTTCCTATTGCCGTTGTCCGCGCAAATGATTGTAGATACTTCGATATTAAAATTCGAGACATATAAGGTGGATAATGATTTTATAAATAGTAAGGACATTAATTATACCTTATTCGGCGGCCCATATAATTACTATATTAAGGATTTCAATGGTGTCGATGTGGCTTTTGACGAAGACAATCCTGATAAATATTGGGGAGTGGGAGCGGACGTATTCTACGATATAATACATTATTTTGACAGCAATAAGAAAGTCAAGCGGTTTGGTTATGATTACGACACGGGTGGGTCTTTTCTTAAGATCCTGGGCAAGGTAGTTACTACTTCCGATGGAAAAATATACGCGACGGATGACCGGGAATGTACAGTATTCTACTGGGACAGAAAGAATGAATCATACGAGCCGGAGGGGAGTGTTGGCAGAACTTTTACCGGAATAATAGATATGTGTAAAGACAATGATAATAACCTGTATATTTTAGACAGCTGTAAAAAACATGTTTATAGATATAATCTTGAAAATGATGATTGGCATGTATTCAAATCCGGGACTGATTATATTGATCTTTCCCAATTTTATAACAGTGAATGGGGCAGACTGTCCGGTATAACGGTAAATGACAATGGCATCTACGTTTCATATCATGGCGGAGTAATCGTACGCTACAACCTTGATGGTGAAGTACTTCAGTATTACTGGATAGATTATATTAATCTCAATCTCCGTTCTTCTTATAGAGAAAATGCTTCCGATACCTGGCTTGTAAGCATCACCGCTGACCCTGAGGGAAATGTATATGTCGCGGATAGTAAGGCATGTAAAATACACATCTTTACATCTGATCTGGAATATCTATGCTCATGGGAAGATGATGATCCCGAACGGCCGTTTGAGAAAAATGTCAGAGATATTACGTTTTATCCCAATGGCTCTCCAAATTTCATTATCTCCTACCCGTGGGGCTTTTACGCGTATGCAAAGCAAAATACACTAACAGCGGTACAGGTAAGCGATGACTATATCTATCCTGAGTTTGTCGGAGATGAGTATAACGGACTTGATATTGAATTGGATATGGCGGGTTCGGGCGGCTATCTTTATATAATCGCCGAAGGCCCGGAGGATATAAGATTAATAGATAACAGGCTATTATCAAAAAACGAACATTTCAGCTATACATGGGATGGTCGAAATATCACTGAAGATATTGTTCCCTTTGGAGAATATACTTTGAGTTTTTTTCTCGATGATCATCTTGTGAAGGAAATTCCTATAGAAGTCCGCGAAGCACCGGAGCTAAGTCTCGCCATTCCTGAAAAAAGGGTCATTAGTAGCAGCAGTCCTGAAGTATGTTTTAATTTCGATATTACCGGCGATGCTTTTGTAAGAATAAGTTTAAGCAAGTATAATGATGAAAACACTACGGAGCCGGAAAAGATACTGTCTGAAAGCGTTCTGACAACAGGATCGTTTTTTCAAAAGGTTGATGAAACCGATTTTGATGCTCAGGCGGAAGACGGATATTATTCTATCAATTTTGATATCGCGCCTTCGGAGCTCAGAGGGATTTCAGGAATCTACAAGCGGACCGCTTCAACAGTCCTTCTTGATAATAACCTGCTCACAATCGGCCGGATAAATAACGATTCAACAGGTTTCAACCCGGTAAACCCGGTAATGGCTGAAATGAACGCCTCATTTTCCATGAGCGAAGGGGCATTTGTTACAGCTGAAATTCTTGATGAGTATTTCAATTTTGTTTCAACATTGTTTTCTGATCACTATTTTGACGCGGGGGATAATGCCCTATCATGGAATGGAAAAAATGGGTTTGTCCGTGTTTCAGATGGAAATTACCGGTTTCTAATACATGCGGTACAGCTTGAAGCTGGGATAGACCTCGCGGCTCAAGGCGATCTCTTTGTTCTCGATACAACCCCTCCTCAGATGGAGATACTAAATGAGCAGGGTGTGTATTATATTTCTCCCGACGAGCCGTCCAGTATCGGAGTACAGGATTCGGCAGTATTTCAGGTAAAGTGCAGTGAGGACGCGGTACTGGACTCGACCGTTACCGACTCCTCTGCCCGGGTGGTCAGTACTCTTGTCACATCGCACAATCTCCCTGAGGATATGTTATTGTCTGTTGATTGGGACGGGAGGGAAGAGTCAGCCGGGTTTGTTCAGGATGGCAGGTATAAAATTGCTGTTAGCGCCGAAGATATATTTGGCAATACAACCACAAATAAATTTCTTGTATATGTTGATAATAACAGGTTGGAAGAATCAACAGAAGAAGAGATATTTGAATCTGAAGTTTTTCAGGTAAACACCTCTACGGAAGGCAACCAATATTGTCCATCGATTACAACAACTGATGATGGTTTTATTCTTGCATGGCAGTCTTTCACTCATTATTTCAAAACCGGTTATGGGATATTCGCCCAGAGATTTGACAATGCAGGCAACCGTCTGGGGGGCGAGTTCAAGGTTAATACATATATTGAAAATAACCAGGAAAGGCCATCTATTGCCCAGATAGACGGTGGTTTTGTAATTACCTGGAATTCCTACGGACAGGATGGCAGTGGTTACGGAATATATGCTCAAAGATTTGATACTGAAGGAAATCGTTTAGGTGGTGAGTTTAGGGTAAACACTTGTACAAATAGAACTCAACTGGATCCAATAGTTGGTAAAATAAACAATGGTTTTGTCATCACCTGGGAATCAGACGGACAGGATGAAGGCGGGTATGATATTTATGCCCAAAGATTTGATAATGAAGGGAAGCGGCAGGGAGTTGAGTTCAGAGTAAATACCTACAACGGGTCTCAAATATTCTGTTCTGATGTTTCGCCAATAAATAATGGTTTTGTTATTACTTGGGAATCTTTCGGACAGGATGGAAGTCATCAAGGAATATTCGCGCAAAGATATGATGATGAGGGCAGGCGCTTAGGTGGTGAGTTTCAGGCAAATACATATGAAAATGATTTCCAGGGGCGCCCTTCAGTTGCCCAAACAAAAGATGGTTTTGTAATAGTATGGATATCCAATAATCAGGAAGGGAGTGGGTATGGCGTATATGCCCAAAGATATGATAATGAAGGAACCCGGTTAGGTGGTGAGTTCAGGGTAAACACATATAACCACCGATACCGGTATTATCCGAAAATAGCAGGTTCTGATACCGGCTTTATTATCACATGGCACTCAGACGCGCCCCTTGGAGGTGGGTATGAAGTATACGCGCAAAGGTATGACTGTGATGGAAACCGTTTAGGAAGCGAAATACAAGTAAACCGCTTCAATATAAATTACTCTGTTGATACTTCGTTTCTCAATTTAGCGATTACAAGGGATAATGGATTCGTGATTGCCTGGCAATCCGATGGAGAAGACGGAAGCGCGTATGGGATATTTGCTAAAAAGTATGAAATATTTGATATCCCTTCAGGAAGCAATCTGACTGCGCAAATATTGTCACCTCAGAAAGAGAACTACCTGGCGGGAGGCAGCTTTAACATAAAAGGCATCGGTTCCGATGCCTACATCGACAGATATCAGTTAAGCCTTATCTCGGGTGAAGAAGTAAGCACCCTTGCGATAGAACAAGGAAGAAATATTGTAGGAGATCTATACTTCTTCAACATCCTCGACGCCGCGGAAGGCGTTCCGAACACCGTAAAACTAGAAGCATGGGACAAAGCGGGTAATTACCGAAGCGACGAATTTACGCTTCTGAGGGATTATGAAAGCCTGATAAAGAGTTATCAAATAACCGATAAGTATGTTTCAGAAAGGCAGCCACTTACGGTATCGTTCGACCTTGAGACCGGTTGTCAGGTTGTGTTAAGTATCGAGGATGGAGACGGTGCTGTTGTAAAAACACAAGATCTGGGAAATTTGCAATCTTCAGCAGGTGTTCAGGTGTTTACATCCGGGATTCCCGATGGAGAGTATTATCTGCGTCTTGAAGCGTCCCACCCGACATTTCTTGATGCTGAAGGCCGTATCCGGTTCATCCTCGATAATACGGAACCGGCTGTCGCGTTCGGAGACTTTCACCGGTATTTTTCATTCCAAGTGAATCAATCAATTCCTTCAGTAATTCAGGAAATCAATCCGGCTTCCTTCGCCGTTACTCTTCTTGATGATATGGGAACGCCTGTAAAGATCCTCGGGGTGGGAAACAACACCACTGATCTTGAAACGGTCACGTTCAGCCCGAATGATTTTGAAGAAGGGGGCTACTCTCTTGTTCTGTCGGCACATGACCTCTCAGGAAATGAATCGTATGCCCAGGCTGATATCATCGTGGACAGGACGGCTCCCGTGGCTGCATTTTCCTCACCAGACTTTTCCCGTGTACAACAGGGGGATATCAATATTGAGGGTGAGGTGTCTGACGCGGGCGGTTTTGCCAATTATTTAATTAGTTTTAAACCGGAAGTGGGAAATCTTATTGAACTTGCGGCAGGGACCACAGAGCAGATATCCTTTACCTGGAATACCGGCAATCTTTCGGAACCGATCCTGAAGGGTGCTTTATCGTGTGCTCTGAACGATATGGCTGGAAATAGTTCCGTTATCGAGCTGGCTCTGATTGTTGACAACAATCCTCCTTTAGTAGAACTGAAGTATGATGAAGAACCGTTCCTGATTGGGGAAAAGCAGTATATAAGCGGGACGAATTTACTCTATTTAGCTGCCAAATCGGATGACCCCTATTCAAATGTTGAAGAGGTCCGTTTTCGCGTGAATGAAGAGGATTGGGTGGTATACAACGGCTCCTTCGCGTTGGAAAGTGAAGGAGCGTATAAGGTAGAGTACTTTGCGGTCGATTCCCTCGGCAACAACTCGGAAATAAGGAATGCAATCCTTGTTGTAGATGCTTCAGCCCCTGAGTGCGAAGTAAGTATCGGTATGCCGAAATATATCGATGATGGAATTACCTATATTCCGCTTGAGAACAGCATTCAGCTTGTTTCAACGGATGGCGATTCTGAGTTTTCATCAGGTCTCGCGAGAACGGAATACCGTGTTAACGACAGCAGTTGGCAGGTGTATGAGGGAAGTATCATTATTTATCAGGAAGGGCCCGTCGTTGTCCGGACAAGAGTGAGTGACAATGTCGGGAATTCATGGGAAAAAGATTCCGTGGAAGTTGTCGTGGACCTGGCTCCCCCCGCGACACTGTATGAATTTGATGGTGAGTATTATCAGAGCTTTCAAAGGAACATCATCGCCCTCACGGGTGAGTCTTACATAACCCTTTCAGCCGAAGACCTTGGATTTGAGGAACATTGTTCTGGGGTCAATGGCACATATATTGTGCAGGATGGCGTGGAAACCGAATATTCTGAACCTGTTGCCTTTATCAGTAGAACACCTATTGAATATTCATTTTACAGTATGGATAACGTTGGCAACCGGGAAAATGTGGACCCGGTACTCATCGCGATTGATGATGAAAAGCCTGAGGTTTGGTGCGTTCTTCCCGTTGACGCGTATGTCGTAGAAAGTCAGATTTTTGTACTTGGTGGAAGCGCCTTTGAACTCATGGCAGAGGATAACTTCGCGGGTATCAGCGGAATTTGGTTCGGGTTTGATGGTACAAATTATTCACTGTACACGGACCCCCTGGTCTGGGAAGACGAGGAAGATATCGATCTTTATTATTACGCGGAAGACAATATTGCGTTGTCTTCGGATATCGAATATATGTCGATTTGCGTTGACAATACCGCGCCTGTAACCCAGATATTAAAGAATCTCCCACTCGTTGAAATTGACGGAATTTTGTACGCTGATGAGCGATATGAGTTTTCCTGGCAGTCTGTTGATGCCAGCAGCGGTGTAAAAGAGACATTTGTTTTTATCGATGGGAAAAGGATAATGGAATTCCCCTTTGTATTTGCAGATGAGGGTGAACACAGTATCGTCTACTACAGCATGGATAATCTCGGTAACAGGGAAATTGAAAACGAACTTATGATTGTGACCCCGATTCCCGATATTACCCCGCCTGTATCCACGCTCTCACAATCATACCAGCCGTGGCAGGGTGACGGCATGGACTATTATAAAAGTACGGTAGAATTTACATTGTCCGCGGAAGATATCATCGGTCAGTATGATTCCTTTGCAACCGGAGTCGACATGGTTTTCTACAGTATGGATAGTGGTCCATATCAGGAATACATGACCGGCAGTAAAATTGTATTTACGGAAGAAGGACTGCACGGTATTTCTTACTACGCCACCGACCTGGCTGGAAACACGGAACAAGTGAATAATTATTACTTCACTATCGACGATTCCGCTCCTGTTACATGTTTGGGATTTGACTCAGACAAGTTTCTTGAGATAGACGATGTACTGTATATTCCAGAATCGGAACCGGTTTATCTAATGGCTGAAGATGCCTTGTCAGGAATAAGGGAAACTTATTATAAGCTTGGCGGCGATGATACATGGAGTATCTTTGAAGAGGCTTTTACCCTTTCTGATGGGATGCATGAACTTACCTGGTATTCGATTGACAATCTGGGTAACACAGAGGAACAGAAGACACAGTTGTTCAATGTTACAACCGATTATAATACTCTCTCGCATAGTACCTCTTTCATTACCGGAATAAGTGAGCATATAGCGGATTATGACATATCCGGAGACAGGATGGCCTATCTTAAAGGTCCGGGCAGAAACCATATCTACCTGAAAGAATTGCGCGGGCAGCATGATGTAATATTCAGCCGCAGCACCAGGATAAGCGCATGGAAACAGGAACGGATAGCCATTGTTCTTGGCAGCGAATGGATTGCTACAGTCGAGCGAAGCAGTAACGGGCAGCATATCTACCTGTATAATCTGCATGACAGACATCAGTACGGAATTCCTGTTTCAACTTATGGGACGAATCGGGACCCGGTCTTTATCGGAAGCAAGGTATATTGGATACGGGACGACGGTACATACCAATCAATTTGTGAATACGACCCTGAATCCGAAAACGTGAATGTTCTCTTTGAGACAACTGAGACAATGGACTCAATATGGGGATTGCAGAGAAATAACGGTTTACTCTCTTTCATTGTCGAGTCTGTTGAAAGGCAGGAGGTCTACACCCGTTCGGAAGATGGAATAACGAAGGTCCTGACACAAGAGATTTCCGAAGGCAGAATTTGTAACTATTCACTTTATGCCGGTCTCCTGGCGATTGAAACTGAAGATGAAGGGCCTGCTATTTCGGTGTATCACCGGATGGCTGATGGTCCGGTTCTCTTTTCGCGGGTACCCGGAATTAACCCTATAGTTAAGGGAAATCAGCTGTATTTCCTGGAAACGCTTGAGGATTATGATCTTCTTGTAAGATATAATATGACGAATGGTGTCAGGAGCAATATTCTTAAGGGAGTTGAAATATCAGACTACATGTTTACCAATGAAGATAATATTATCGTTCGGCGAAAGAGTGGAGCTGAATCCTTGTTGTCTTTTATCGATTTCTTCTTTAATAGACGGGGTATTCCCTCCGGCAGTCTGGAAAGATGGTTTGGGCAGAATCCAGCTGACGAGCTTGTTTACCTGAAACAGGAACAGTCTGACTCCTTGGTAGATGACATTTCTTTCGCTTCGGGGGATAACCGGTTTGCGTATAACAAGTACCTGGACTCAGAAGATTTTCTCTATGCTGATGAGCATCTTGTTCTACCACGGTTTTTGCGTATCGGGCAGGGCGTACACCATATTCAGACCTTCAATAGAGCACAGGATGATGAAGATGGGTATTATATCAGGTTTACTGCCAGAGAAAATGTAGTCGTATTGGTTATTGCCGATAACAGTGAAGCAGGAAGGCTGCAGCGTATGGGATTCAAACAGGAGGATACGATTTTAACTGACAGAATGGAAAAGGGAATGGACATCCTCAAAACCTTACGCAGGTTTTCGGTCTTCAGTTATGAGGTGAGGAGGGGAGAGGAATTTACTTTGGATGAGGTTAATAAAGACACCTTCGCGCCATTGATCTTTATCCTTGAGCATAAAGAAGAAGATTAATCACCTGGAGGCTGAAAAAATCGACACTGATTGTTTAAAATAACATAGTGCGCCTATAGGAGTATTCCTATGGGCGTTTTTTATATTTTGAACCTCTACTACTTCTTCTTATTCTTAAAATGTTGATAAAACGGATTATCCTCGGAATATTCAGACTTCCTGCTCTCCCTCTCTTTTTTTGAAGCAGGTTTACCCACTTTCCCCCTCTCCCCGGTACTTTTACGGCCCCCACGGGGAGCTGTTCCGCCGGTACGGGATTTATCGGGGAAATCGGGGTCCTTTTTCATCGAAAGGCCGATGCGATTTCGCTCTTTATCAATCTCGACAACAGTTACCTCTACCTTCCGGTTCACTTTAACCTCTTTATGGGGGTTTGAAACAAAGTGGTCAGACAACTGGCTGATGTGGACCAGACCATCCT
>JAGLYY010000351.1 GCA_023131935.1 Spirochaetales bacterium
AGGGCTCTTTCATCCCTTACTCTATACCGGTTTATCCCGGCGCTTTCTGGATGTCCCCAATTTTCCTTATATTCGATAGGTCGCTTGCCATCCGGATTCGCTTTCTTCGATACGTTCGATGCGAATAATGTCCAGATTGTTCCATGTCGTACCTAAATGTGCTGCCAGCAAGGCATTCCTGTCCATCGGGTTTGTTTCGTCATCCGGCAGAAACATCGTTTGTTTATCAGGGGGCATTGTTTTCTCCTTTAGAACTGGCTTGCATATTCATTCAATTCTTTTAATATTCTTCGGTTCTGCTTCAAGACAATGTGTAAACGCTCGAGTTCCTCATGGGTTGGCGTGAGGTATTCTGCTCCTTTGAATGAAGGAGCAGACAGTTCCAAAGCTTTTTTCGAGGTGGACAATTCGCCATAATACCGTGTCAAGTCTGAAAAAGCGGGAGTATCTGAGCGCAATTGCAAACCAGCGTTCTTGTAAATGGTTGGGTCTGAGGTGGGGGTCTGCTTGACAAAAATGGGAAAAGGATACCGCTCGGGGATATTTCTTGCTATCCGATCGGTACTGTTTTTCAGCAGAAGCGCTTTCTTCTTTCCTTGTTGTGCTTGTCTTTTGGATATGACGTAAGCTTGGTGAAGGTGGGAAACGCCGATTAGCCTGACCGAATCACTCTCAGCTTCAGGTGTGATTTCTTGCTCCAGAACGGCATGGGTCGGGATCGGTGGCCCTAGAATGCCGTTGGCTCCGACTTTCAAGTCGATCCCGAGGTAGCCAACGACAATCGGCCGATCAAAGGTCTCAACCAGGCTTACGGAACGGGAGGACGCACTAATCAGTTTGACGCTACCGCCTGGCAGTAGCGAATTCAAGCCCGATTTTCCGAGCGCATCCTGTATCAATGTGTTCAAGGCGTTGATTCCCTTGGTGTAACTATCCGTGGTTGCTGCACTGACCTTTTCCGAACTAGCGGGAGGCGTGATTGTTAAAAGCTCCACTGGCTTGGGCGCGCCGGCCGCTAAATTAGCTCCTTTCGACTGAGATGATCGGACAGATACATTAATCTTTTTCGCCAGAAAGACTCTTGAAATCACACGGATATAGTTCGTCTTTTTCTCTCCAGAAGCATAATTGAATAAAAAAGCATGATGATTCCGCTCCCACTCCAAGATTTCGTCATAAAGAGAGATCGTATCTACACCATAGGTCTTTGCCTCGGAAATGGTGATGGTTCCCTCACCGGCATCGGCGCCCATCAGGCTCAGCCCGATGGGAATCCCTTGAACAGGCAAAGCCATGTTAAGTCCACCGCCGCTCTTCACAGAAAAGGAATAACTCGGAAAGCTGACTCCGGGAGCCCCCGACCAACTCTCGCTGTTTTTTGCTTTAAGCCAGTCTTTGGGAAGGATGAGATCGCCATCTCCAGTGTGGAACGATCGCTGATAAAAGCGTTTGAATCCATTCGGTTCCAATCTTGCGATAAGATTATCCATCGGAAGGAAGCCGCGTTTTACATATTCTTTATGTTGCTTATCAACGGGTGTTTGGACGAGGAAAACGTCGCCAACTTGGATATCTTCCGACAAAGGATATACCGGCACGATCTGACTGGCACGGATCACGGTGCACCAGTCCTTGGCTACCTTTTCCATTTCATTTAGCCTCTGGAATTGCCCACATCCAAACAGAGCAATGGACATGACGAATATTCCGGTTATGCGAAGTGTATTTCGAACCATAGTCCCACCTCCTTTATTTGGTGGATTGGCAGAGTCTCACGTTTAACGCGTTATAATTAAAATAAAATAGGCATAACGTTGTTGAACTGAGCC
>JAGLYY010000352.1 GCA_023131935.1 Spirochaetales bacterium
AAATCAATATCAACAAGAGCGGTAAGCTTTTTCATGGATATATCCTGTCTCTCCACGAATGAATTAACCAGATTGTTGTTATTCTCAGGACCACCGTCTGTAATAAGTTCAATATTGGAATTACCATCCGAATGAATATGTTCATAATAAGATTCTTTAAGCATCTCAAAAGTAGTCTGTGCCCGTAGTTCAAGACTCACCCGGTAGTTCAGGATATATCTGGAGAAATTGTCCATAAGAATATGGATGTACGCTTTTACATTATCCATTGTTTTAAAGACGGTAACATCCATGTGCCAGATTTTATTGGTTTCAGCAGCACGTATGCCTGTTTTTTTGTCTTTTCTTCTGTTTCTGGCCGTTGATCGTGTAATGCCAAGAATACCAGCATATTTATACCAAGTGGAAACACAGGCTGAAAGGGTATTGTTCTTAAGAGCATAATAGGCCAGGGAGGTAATTGACCAGCTCGAATAAGCCGGGTCGGTTAATAGAGACTTCATCTTCGTAACTTCCTTTTTTGAAAGCTGATTGGGCCATAAACGCATGCATTTATGAATAGGGGAATCGATGCACTTATGTTTGATTTCGTTTGACCAGGAATGGTATTTGTATGAGGTAATACCGAAGAAGCGAAGGACCTTGCCCTGGCCGAGAGTATCTTTCACACGATTGACAGCCGTAATAATCATGGCTTTCATTTGAAGTTTTGATAGAGAAGACTGTTGAAGGCGGCTAAGGATAGAGATTTTTACATCACGAATGCGCAGGGCAGCTGTGAATAATTTTATTGCCGTCTTGCTTTGTAAGAATTCTTTCATGATTGTGATATTCTCTGTAAAATCCTGATTTTCTTTATAACCTAGAAGAGATGAGAAATCGGTGTTTCTGAAACGGTTAAGAGAAGATTTCGGAATAGTTCGTTTAAGTTCGTTCGGCAAGATATCTAACGAAGCCGCGATTTTAATATTTGAATGGTAAGAGTTGTATGCCATAAGATGAAAGACCCTTGATGTGGATTTTAAAAAGATTATTACAGTAATCAGCTATCCCTGAAATAGATAGATGAAGATGGGATAAGAGTCAAGAACGATGAAATTGAAAAGCAAGAGAAAGAAAATAGGATCAGAGGGATGTATCCCTCCCTCTGATGAGCAAACCACTTCCATGCAAGCTCCCCTTTGCAGTAGAACGGATAGACTTTCTGCCTTTCAAATGGAACCGCGAAGCGACTTGCCTTGGTCTTTAAACCGAAGAGAAGGGCGGTACAATGAAAAAACCAGGAGGAAATAGGCTGCAAAAAGAAGAAAAACCCTTTACCAGAAATGAAACCATTACGATTGCATGAAAAGCTATCAGGAGCTAACATCGTGTCCCATCGGCGTGACCCCATACCTTCGCTCTATTTACCCGTTGTTCTAAATAACTTTCTTCATCAATTATTCCCGGTTAGAATCTTTTAAGCAGCCCGGCAAGTCCGCGTACATATAGAAAAAAACAGATAATACAGGGAAAACCACTTTTCTTTATTGGAATTATTCGTTATAATGCATAGATTCTAAATTTTATCACTATATAAGACCTTCAATGCGGAAACGATCGGTTGAAAAATGATTTCAATAGATGTCCTTAACAGAATACTTCTCCTCCTGTTTGTAGTTCCGTCGGCGCATATCTGCTGGGTAGATCTGAAACGGAGGAGAATACCCAATCTTTCGGTAGCCGCGGGAGTGTTGTTACTCATAGCGGGAAGAATGCTGTTCCCCCGGCCGCGGTGGGACATAACGGTGGTCCTTGAAGTGTTGGCCTCTTTCGCTCTTTTTTACCTGATACGATTATTTACTCGAAATCGCCTGGGTACCGGGGATGTTAAATACTCAGCAATGATAGCGGCGTTTATCGGTTTTCCCGTATGGTTCGCGGCTATTCTGTTTTCATCAATAGCAGGCCTGCTTGTCGGTTTTTTCCTCATACTGATGAAGAAAATCAACACTGAAACAAAGATGCCTTTCGCCCCGTTTCTCGCGTTTGGGGCGCTTACAGCTTTTTTTATAAGGGACCATGTGATGAAAGTATTTTCGGGGTTTCTTGTATGAAGAAACTTATTCTCTTCTTCTTTACCCTTGTTGTTGTGCTTCCCGGGTTTGGTCAGCAGATCCGTGAAATGGAGTTCGTCAATCAATCTATTGTTGATATTCTCTTCACCATTGCCCAAACCACCGGGACCTCCATTGTTCCCGACGATTCCGTTACCGGTAACGCGTCTTACTATTTTACCGATACCGAGCTGGAGACTGCTCTCGATAATTTCCTGACAACCTATAACCTCGTTTTCTGGGAAAGAGATGGTGTGTACTATGTTTCGAAAGTACTGGTGACCTATGACGCTGAAAAAGAGATGGTAACGGTCCACGCCAGGGATGTCGAGCCGCAAACCATAATAGAACGATTATCAAAGGAGATTCATCAAACAATTCTGTTTGATAGTCTCCCCAGAGAAAGAATTACCATCCATTCCATTGACCTTCCCGTTCAGAAAGTCCTTGAAATCATCATGCTCAGATTCAGTGATTATTTGGTGGAGACTTTTGAGGATTACTATTATGTGAAACGGCATGACAGGCAGGCGGGGCAAACCTCTTCATCACGGGGAAGCAATATTACCCGCGAAGGTGATTCTTATTCCCTCGTTACCGGTTCCATCCGTCTTTCCGAAGCTATCAGGCAGCTGTTTGAGGATTCCGGCCGGGAATATTCTCTCATGAAGAGGGGCGACTCAATTCTTGAACATATCAGTTTTCAGAACAAGGGGTTTGACGAACTGCTCCGTCTGCTTCTGGAGCAGGCCGAAGGTGATTTCACCGTCAGGGATGACATCTACTATATCTTTGATCTTTCACGGAATGACATCCTTAAGAAACTGGACGATGTACACTATATCAGGCTGCGGAATGTACCGGTTGAGCTTATGCCGTCATTGTTCCCGGCGGGGCTCGCGAATACCTCGGTATTCAAGATCGATAAGGGAAATAACGCGATCATTCTTTCAGGATC
Organism: Spirochaetales bacterium; assembly: GCA_023131935.1. GTDB lineage: Bacteria > Spirochaetota > Spirochaetia > JAGLYY01 > JAGLYY01 > JAGLYY01. The sequence continues at coordinate 3,055 of JAGLYY010000352.1, forward strand.
TTTTGAAGAAATCGCTCCGGTGAAAGATTACATTTTAAAAATTGACGCGGAATACAGCCGCAAGGAAACGAGACGGCTCGATCTGGCTTTTCTCACGGTAGATGAATTGATCTCTCTACTCCCCTCCAGGCTGAAAAATATTCCTATCACCCGTATCAGGGATTCCCGTTCCTTTATCGTTGAAGCGGGGAAAGGGCAGTTTGATGATTTCACATTCTTTGTGACGCTCGCGGACAGGTTTGATGAGGGAACGGCAGTCTTTCTGAAATACATCAGGGATGAAGATTTATTGAAAAACCTTCCCCCTTCAATAAAGGAATCAGACATACGGACCACCTCGGATCCTAACATGGTTTTTTTCTTAGGCTCCGAAGAAATGTTTTCTCTTTTTCAAAAAGAGCTTGAATTGATTGACAAACCAATTCCCCAAATCCGTTATCAACTGCTTGTTGTCCAGTATCAGGAAAGCAAGAACCGGAACTGGAGTTTTTCAGCGGAAAATGAGGTCCTGGGAGAAGATTCCTCGAACCTGTTTCTTGGTGTTATCGGAAATCTTTTAAATCTGAATTTTGATATTGTTTCTACCTTCGGGTATCAATTCGCGGTGAACCTCAATCTGAACCTCGGCGATTCGAAAGCCCGAATTCTCGCCGACACAACCTTAAACGGTCTTTCTGGACAGGATATCTCTTTTCAGAACACCAATACTTACCGGTACCGCGACATGGAAATCGACCCTGACACGGGAGATCTAAAATCAACCGGAATAACCAGGGAGATCACCTCCGGTCTCTTTATTAAAATAAACGGATGGGTCTCCGGTGACGGTATGATAACCATGGATGTACAATCGACCGTTTCGAAACGGGGGGCGGATGTTTCGACAAGCGGCGTAAATCCTCCTCCAACTTCAGAGAAGGTGATAAATACCCATGTCAGGACCCCTTCCGGCAAGCCGGTAATAATCGGCGGTCTGCTTCAACAGGATAAGGATATCGTTGTACAGAAGGTCCCGATTTTGGGTGATATTCCTCTTTTAGGATTCTTGTTTCGAAGCGAGAAAGAAACGTATGAGAATACCGAACTCGTTATTTACATTGTCCCCCATATTGAGTATCCGGATATCCAGGTAATGGCGGTACCGGAAATCCTCAAGGATTATTACAAAACCTTTGTTCAGGGAATGGACTTATGGAATTAGAACGGGAGCTCGTACAGGTTTCCCTTTCAGAATTCATTCCGCTGCCGGAGGGAAGCTCTCAGTACAGCCTGGAATACATAGAAAACCACTCTGCCATTGTCATGCAGGTGACCGGAGATACGGTAGTTATCGGTGTGTGTGACCCGAATGATTTTGAACTGCGGGAATTGCTTGCTCATTTCCACGATTCGAAGGTGCATTTTGTTCTCATCGATAAAACGGAGCTGTCCGAATACCTCGGAAAACAGCACGCGGACCTTCATAAGGGTGATCTCGGAAAGGAGGGAGCGCGGCAGGACAAACTGTTCCTTGACAGGATCGCGAACGACGCTCCGGTTATCAATTTTGTTAACAGCACCATGATCGAAGCGATACGGCGTAATGCGTCGGACATCCACATTGAAGCATTTTCCGGGGAGGTAAAGGTCCGTTACCGCATTGACGGGGTATTGCAAACGGTAAACACCATAGAAAATGAGATGTTTCCCGCGATAACATCCCGGTTAAAGATCATGGCGAACCTCAACATCATGGAACGGCGATTGCCCCAGGATGGAAGAATTTCGGTCCATCTCGGTGGTGAGCCGCTGGATGTCCGGGTTTCGATTGTTCCGACAGCAAGCGGTGAATCCATTGTACTCCGTTTATTCAACCAACTTTCCGCTCCCCTCTCTTTGGAAGAGCTTGGCCTGGATGAGGAAAGTGTAGGTGCCCTTCGGCGTTTCCTGAAGATTCCCCATGGTTTGATTTTAGCCACAGGACCAACGGGAAGCGGTAAAACTACCACTCTAAACGCAATGCTTCGGGAGATGGACTTTGAGAGACTGAAGATTATCACTATCGAAGATCCGATAGAATATGTCATGGATGGTATTGATCAGATACAAACCAACGAAGCGATCGGTCTGACCTTTGATTCCTTGCTCAGGCGTATTCTCAGGCAGGACCCGAATGTGATTATGGTTGGGGAGATCCGGGACGCGCAAACCGCGGAGCTGTCGATGCGGGCGGCCCTGACGGGGCACCTTGTTATTTCAACCCTCCATACCAATGACGCGTTATCGGTCATTTACAGATTACGGGACATGGGAGTCGAGCCATATCTTATCGCAGCGGTTTTGAAAGCCGCGATGGCCCAGCGGCTTGTGCGAAGGCTCTGTCCTGAATGCGGGCGTCCGGTAAAACTTTCAAAGAATGAACGAACCCTTTTTGAATCTAATGGTGTACACACTGCCCAAAGATGGGTGAGCACCGGTTGTGAAAAATGTAATGGGACCGGGTATAAAGGAAGATTGCTGATTCATGAGTTTTTTCAGGGAGATGAAGAAGTTGAGAACCACATCGTCGCGGATTCAAAGCGTTCGGAGATCGAAGACTACCTGCGGAGTGCGGGAATGCGTACGATGAGGCAGGATGGGCTTGCAAAGGCGGCACGCGGTTTGACAACCATCGAAGAATTGGAAACGGCATTAACCATCTGATGAATAAAGCAATTTTCATTTTGACATGGATTATGATACAGCCGGATA
>JAGLYY010000353.1 GCA_023131935.1 Spirochaetales bacterium
ATTGGACTTTCAAATCCGTCAGGAACAATATTATAGATTTTCACTCCCTGTGATCTCGCATAATTATTCAAAATTTGGTGCGTGTCCTTATTTGGGTCATGATCCTTTCTTATGACACAGATGCTCCTGTAGAGGTCATCTTTTTCAAAGAAGCCGTAATATTCAAGGTTTGAGGAATGTTTCTTATTTATACCATCAATGGCTTTCTTAGCCTCTATTTCTGCTTTTTCTCTTCCCATACTCTTTGAGAATACAAAATTATCATAAAAATGATAATAGAACATGGATTCATATGTATAGCCAGCACCGCACAAATAAATCTCTTTGAATCCCATATACATCATAATCAAAATGGAAAAAAATACAGCTCCTCCTCCAGAAATACTTCGCTTCGTCAAATCTGCAATAATTTTGTATGGCACTTTTTCGATAACATGCAGATCCTTTTTCCCTTTAACAAAATACCTTGTTTTATCTTTAAAAAGATTATTAATTTCAATATATTTATAATTGTCACTATTTAAAATTAATATCGTTTTATTTCCAAGTCTTTTATCAATCTCTCTATAAAACTGCACTATTCCCTCATGTCCGAGTGGTCCCAAATGAGACTCCGGCCATTGAGGCATGCCTGGACGTAAAGTTTTGCTTGGCTCAGCATCCATATAAAAGGTCAAATCCATCTTTCTGATATCTTCATGAAGAAAAATAAACCCTGTGCCAAACGTATGCTCAGCTTTAAGTTTATTGATATTGATTTGTTGAAGAGACTCTCCAGTTAATAATAAAAAAGCCTTTTTACCCTCATATAGATCGTTAAGAATAATATTTTTTTTAAGCCTTTTCCTCCCCTGAAAATCAAAGATGTCTTTACAGAAATAATATCCCGGCCTTAATAAATCTTTTATCTTATCTCTATAAAATTTTTTCATTATGCTTTTTTATATGCCAAACTAAGCATATTCCCCCAAAACGCTGGAGATCGAAAACTTATTTTTTCTCCTTTTCTCTTCATCCTTATGGCATCAGAAACTTTAAGAATGTCATTCTCTATATCGACATAAGGAGTTTCCTCGTATAAATGTTCCTCCAGTAATTTCTCCAGTCCATTATTAATGAAGTACTCATCAAAATGTCTTGGCGTAAAATGCATAAGATGCTCTTCCGGTTCGTGCTGATTCCACTTTTCTTTAAAAAGCTGACAACAAAATGCCAAAGCATCCGGAGTGCTTGTAATAAAAACAACTCCATTTTGCTTCAATAAAGACAATGCCTTATCCAAATAAGCTTTGGGATTTGGAATATGTTCAATTACGCCTCTGAATATAATAAGATCAAATTTTTCACTAAATGAAATCTCAGAAAAATCTCCTTGCCAAACTTGATGTTTTTTTGAGGCTTCCGCTGCAGCCTCCTTTCCAAATTCAACTCCATAGCAGGAAAATCCCTTTTTGTGAAAAAGATCCAAGAAATATCCTCCGCTACAACCAACATCAAATACTCTCCCACTTTTTATGACATATGGCTTGATCAACACATACTCTAATTCATACATCTTTTCCCTGTGTTCATTCGCTTTGCTATCTGACTGATGAATTTGACTTAAATAATTTTCATAGTACTTGGCTAATCCATCCAAGTTCAGGCGGTTATATATATATATCAATCCACATTCATGACATTTTACAGCTTGAAATCCCCTTACTTTGTTTCCCCACAAATCATAATTCGTATCCCCACACCAAGGACAAGACTCCACAACTTCAATATCATTTGATAAAAAACCCATTATTTCTTCCACCCCTCCCCAAAATGATGCATAGCATTCTTCGCTTTAATTTCAGGTGCAGCATCGATAATATCTACAATCTCCGGCAAATGACCAAAGCTTCCTTTTTTTCCCAATTCTTGAAAAATATATTCAACAACCTCGAGATCTTCGGGATAGTCCACAGTAAAACGATACTTAGACCAATCTACACCCTGTGACATTTGGATGGTTTTAAAGTTATTATCATACCGCCAGAAATAAAATGTAACATGTTCACGATCATGAAGATCCTTACATTCGATAAATGCTCGTTCCAATGCATGTATTGAAAACACTTCCACATCACTGCCATTGGGGAATCTGGTGGTTTTTGGCGGCGCTGTATTTGCTGCATAATCAGCCTTTTCTTTTTGAAACATGGATATTACACGGTCGATAACCATAGGATCCAATAGCGGACAATCAGCCGTTAATCTCACAATAATATCAGCCTTATACTTCTTTGCACATTCATAATATCGGCTAAGAACATCGTTTTCGCTACCACGAAAACAGTCGATATTATTTCGTTCGCAAAAATCAGTTATCACATCATCTTTCGGCAAAGCGCTGGTTGCGACAATTACCTTATCAAGCAGTTTGGATTCCCTAACTCGCTCTACTTGATACATAAGTAGCGGTTTGCCGTTCACCTCTTTCAAAACCTTACCTGGCAAACGTGTTGATCCCATCCGAGCCTGAATTATTGCAGCTATCATTCAATAATCTCCTTATGTCAAACGGCTAAAGCTGTCAGATCTGACTTTTGTTTTCAGGTTTTCAACCACTGTGTTTGACTTTATCGCTTCAGAAATAATGCCAAAAACCTCATCCACATGATCGAGGTATTCATCGACAATAGTATATGTATGAGCGGAACTCACATACACACTCGATGCGGCCAAATAACCGCGCTTTAACATCT
>JAGLYY010000354.1 GCA_023131935.1 Spirochaetales bacterium
CTACATCATCGCATACGCGGGAAGATATTCACCCCGTTTTTTCAAAGGGGTCTCCAGCTGACGAAGCCATACTCTGAAGCTATTCACCGATATCTCAAGACGGCTTAAGAATCTTCGTCTACTATAGATCGTCGCAAACTCTCGATCTACCACCTTTCGAGAAGCTCCTGCTACATCAGCATGGCTCGTTTCCGCCCATTGGGCCTTATTGATCCGGTAAGATTTCTTACAGTTGTGATAGAGGTTATAGATGAATAACCTTCCTATCCCATCATTCACATTCCGGGAAAATTGGACTGTTTCTCTCACATGATTTGACAGGTCTTTGCGGAACTCCCGCTCGATGTAGTCAACGGAGAAGAGGGGGCCCCCTGGTACACGGGCATGATGGGAAGAGACGGTACTATGGATGAACCTTCCTTCCCGTGCCATATCAGCGAACAGGGGAATCCGCTTCAATGCCCGGGGATACTCCTTCTTCTCATCGGTATAGAGCGTGAGGGATGCTTTCGGTGAACGAAAGAACAGGTCCCCCATGACCTTTGCTAATTCATAGAAGGCGTGCTCTATCCCCCCCCGATCAGCCAGAAAGAGCTGTTCGAGCTCCTCTCTGCGCTGTTTCTGGGTTTCAGTCATCCTCCCATTCCGTCGTATGGTGACATAATTGAAGTGATACACATACTGGGAGTCTTTTCCGACAAGGGTGGTGATGTTATCGGGGAAGTACTGGCTGACGGCGAAGCTCTGGAACCCATCGGCTGCCAGGTCTTCTGCGAGCGCAATTGATTGGGTGATCGTTTCATGGAGGGCGATCGCCTGGCGGGATAACCTGCTCAATCGGTTCTGGATGGTGCCGGTAGAAACACGCAGATCACGTCCCATATCCCGGATCCCGCTTGCTGATTTCAGCATCAGCACAAGCTGGTGATAGTTTACGATTTTCTTTGCAAAGTAATTGAGACTGAACGTCTGAACAGAGAATCCTTTCCCGCAGGTTAAGCATTTGAACCGTTGGACGGTACCGAAGGTATCTGTTTCGTAGGTTCCTGCCCGTCTGAACCACTTGACTCCTTTCGGTGGACTGTGGTGATGAGGGCAGATCGAAGAGGGACAGAAGGGAGGTTTTTTCATGGCAAACTCCTTGGTATGCAGTAAGTGTGTTCACTTCTATATACCAGAGCTTCTCTATTCCTGCTTCAAAAAACCAGGCTTCGTGGCACTCCCCTTTATTAAACCGAACAGATGAGAGTATAGTTGTGCCGGAGGTATCGCAGATGAGCAGTCTTCGTGAGTTTACCAATCTCGACGAAGCCTTCCTTTACATAGAAGAGTTTACCAATCTTGAACGGGGGATCCCCGAAGAATTGCGGGAATACCGTCTCGACAGAATGAAAGTCCTTCGCCGTATCTTCGGGGATCCCGACAGAGGGATAAACATCATTCATATTGCCGGTTCCAAAGGAAAGGGATCTACGGGAATCTTTCTCGCCCGCCTGCTGGAGGCTGCCGGTCATAAAACGGGACTGTATTCCTCTCCTCACGTCTCCACCTACCGGGAAAGGATATCTAGGGCCGGGGATTTTTTTCCCGACTCCCTCTATCTCTCTCAAATCAATCTGATCCGTCAGACCATAGATAATCTGCCAAAAGGGACCCTTCCCTATCAGTCGAGGCCAACATCTTTTGAGCTCCTTACCACTCTCGCCTTCCTCATCTTTAAAGAAAGCGGATGCGGCTGGGGAGTTATTGAAACAGGTCTCGGTGGGAGACTCGATGCCACCAACATCTTTTCACCGGAAGCTGTTGTTCTGACCCCGGTAGAACTGGAACATACCGATATCCTCGGTTCCACCCTCGAAGCGATAGCCGGGGAAAAAGGGGGGATCATTAAACCGGGGATTCCCGTTTTCTCCGGATTCCAGAAAAAAGAGGTTGAACAGGTTTTCATTGATATCTGTCACCTTCAAAAGACCCCCCTCACCCTGCTTCGGAAAGAGGTAGACATTGATATCGGGTCCGCGAGCGCCGCGGGAAGGGAGGTAACTTTCCAATTTGCTGATGGATGGTCTGTAAAAACCAGGCTTTCGATGCCCGGGGTCGTCCAGCCGGAAAATGCCGCCCTCGCGTTAACCGTGTTGAGGGGGCTATCATCACAGTATGATCTCTTGCCTGATGACAAACAGATAACCGAAACCCTCTCCCGGGCAGCTCTTCCGGGCCGGATGGAGATTATTTCAACCAGGTGGGGGAATTTCACCGGGACTATGGTTTTTGATGGCGCTCATACAAGCTCCTCAATTACAAAGCTGCTTGAAACTTTCAGGGAGATTTACCCCGTCGGCGGGTCTCTCATCTTCGGTTCGGTAGAGGGGAAAGATGTGATCGGGATGGCGAAGGTTCTCGCGCAGTCATTTGAAAAAATTGTTATCTCCCGGCCGGGGACCTTTAAAAGGAGTAATCCGGATAGAGTGTACACAGAATTTTTCAAACGGAACCCAGGTACAATGCTGCAGGTTGAACCGGAAGAGGCTTTGAAGGAAGCTTTTAAAGGGTGTCATGGCCCAATACTTGTAACCGGTTCATTTTTCATGGTTTCGGAGATCCGGAAATTGCTTCCCGAAGTTCATAACGATGGACAGTTTACCAAACCTTAAGTATCATTATCAAAAAGGAGCAGAAAACCTATGCAGGAGTTCTTTTCCGGCAGGCTGAAGGTGCAACAGGGTGATATCACCCGTCTCACGGTAGACGCGATTGTAAACGCCGCAAATTCCTCCCTCCTGGGAGGCGGAGGGGTTGATGGCGCTATTCACCGGGCCGGCGGCCCAACAATCCTTTCCGAATGCAGGGAGATTCGGGAAACCCGCTACCCGGAGGGGCTTCCCCCCGGAGAGGCAGTTGTCACCGGCGGGGGAAATCTTCCAAGCGCCTGGATAATCCATACCGTCGGACCGATATGGGATGGAGGTTCGCGGGGGGAGGAGGAAACACTGAAGAAGGCATACCGCAACTCCCTGCTCCAGGCCCGGAAGCTTGGCGCCCGAAGCATCGCCTTTCCCGCGATCTCCACCGGAGTCTACAGGTTCCCGAAGGAACTTGCCGCGAAGATTGTTATGGAAGTAATTCAAGAGTTCATCAAGGAATATGAAATGCCGGAGGAGATAATCCTCATCTTTTTCAGTCCATCTGACGAAACCCTCTTTCTCAAAGTTGCTGACACCAGGAGTTAAACCACATGTCCTTAAATTGGCAGGAAATCGACCTGATTCTTGATGAACTTTCCCTTGAAAATAGTCATATCCAGAAAATCAAACAGCCCTCCTTCGATTCCCTGATTTTTCAGATCTATCGACCGGGAGAGAGGTTTTCTCTCAATATTTGTCTTGGCCAGGGGAGAACAAGGATCCATAAAACCACGCAACATCTGAAAACCCCGGATAAGCTCCAGCGGTTTGCCCAATTCCTGCGGTCCCGGATTAACGGGGGGAAAATTATCGAAGTCCGGCACATTAATAAGGACCGGATTATCCTGCTTACAGTCCTCCGGGGTGGGGAAGAGACCCTCCTGTGGATCCGCCTCTGGGGCGGCGCCGCGAACGTAATAGCCACTGAAAGGGATGGAAAAATCCTCGACGCGTTTTATCGCCGGCCAAAACGGGGGGAGGTATCGGGAGGTTCCTATTTTGTAGAAGAGTTTGTCCAGGGAGACCCTTCATCCGGACCTGACCCCGCCTATACCATCCGGGAAATCGGGGGGGATAACTCTTTTAACGATAAGATCGATGCCTGGTACGCCGCAATTGAGGATGATTCGTTAAGGACCTCCCTCCTTGGTAAAGCTGCCCAGGCCTTTGAACGAAAAAGGGGAAGGATCGAAACGGCCCTCAATAAACTAAAGGCCCAACACGAAACCTACGAAGAGGGGAACTCTCACAAAGAAGCGGGAGGCCTCATCATGAGTAATCTATACAAGATCCAAACGGGGGATGAATGGGTCACCGTTGAGAATTACTACCGTGACAATGAGGAAACAACCATCAAAATGGATCCTACCATTTCCCCTGAAAAAAATGCTGAAAAATATTTTGAGAAATACCGGAAAGCTAAAAAGGGGAGAGCCGTTCTTCTCGAGGAAACTGAAAACCAGAAGTCTCAATTAGCCTACGCGGAAGATGAGTACAAGCAAGCCATAGAAGGTAGTATCGTTGAACTTGAAAACTATGTATCCCACAACTGGAAACAGAAACAGACGAAGGAAAAGGATAAATCTCCCGGGTTGAAATTCAGGTCAGGTGATTTTACCATCCTCGTAGGCAGGACTGCCCGTGAAAACGACGAGCTTCTCCGCCGCTGGGTCCGGGGCAATGACTACTGGCTTCATGCTAGGGACTACCCTGGGGGTTACATATTCATAAAAAACATTTCGGGGAAATCGGTCCCCCTGGATACCCTCATCGATGCGGGGAACCTTGCCCTCTTCTACAGTAAAGGGAAAAAAGGGGGGAAAGGAGATCTCTATTATACGAGAGTGAAGTACCTGCGCAGGGCGAAAGATGGACCCACCGGGCTGGTCCTGCCGACCCAGGAAAAAAATCTTTCTATCAATCTTGATTCGAGACGGCTGGACCGCCTCTTTCAGGGGGATTCAGGTGGATAGTACAAATAGCCAGGGGGTCCGGGAGCCGATTGTCGATGGTATCTTCTATCCTGTCGAAAACCTTTCCGATCTAGTAAAAGAATTATGTGATAACGCAAACACTTCTCCTAAAGGACCTCTTAAGGAAATAGAGGGATTGATTGTACCCCATGGCGCATATCAATATACCGGGCCCCTTCTGGCATCAGGATTTGTCGCTGCCTCGAAAAGTTCTGCCAGGCGGATCGTCCTCCTTGCCCCTGTCCACCGGGAACACTCATCACATATCTATCTCTGCCCCTATGATTTTATGCGGACCCCTATCGGGGACCTTCCTGTTGATCATACCCTTGACGAGGAGATCCTCCGGATAGAAAAACTCTGTGGGATGGACGCGCTCCCCTACCAGGAGGAGCATGACCTGGAGGTCCTCCTTCCCTTTGTTCAGCATACCTTCCCCGATCTTCCGGTATTACCTTTACTCCTTGGAAAAACATCAAGAAAAACCGTTCAGGTTTTAGCAAAGATAATTCAAACTATCCGGGTCAGTGGAGACTGCCTGTTTATTATCAGTTCGAACTTGACTGACTATCTCCCGGAAAAATCAGCTTTGAACCATAAAGACAATCTCTTTCAAGTACTTGAAACGGGAGATTCCGGGGAAATCCTGGATGCCGCGGTAAAAGGCAATATTACCGCTTGCGGCGCGGGCTGTATAGCGGCCCTTTACAGGGCATTCGATGACAACCTGTCTCCCCTCTTTCTTGATGAAGCTGCTTCTCCTCCGTATCAGGGAGCAGATAATGTTGTCCGGTATGGTACGATAGTTCTGCAGAGGAGGTCACAATGAGTTTTTCTGAAATGCAAAGGGATTTGCTGCTCCGGACAGCCCGGGAAACCATTGAGGCACGCCTCGAGGGCAGAACTCCCCGGTATGAAGAGGTGGGAGAGGAATTGAAGCAGATACAGGGGGCCTTTGTTACCCTTCATAAAAATGGAGAGCTGCGGGGATGTATAGGGATGATCGAGGGGAGGATGCCCCTTATCGAGGGGATCAAAGAGATGTCTCTTTCAAGCGCTTTTCATGATCCCCGGTTTTCCCCCTTACGGGAAGAAGAACTTCCATCCTGTGATCTTGAAATTTCAGTCCTTTCTCCCCTGAAAACGGTAACCGGCTATGAGGAGATTGAAGTCCGGCTCCATGGAGTCGTACTGTCCCTCCAGAACCGCAGTGCTGTATTTCTCCCCCAGGTTGCAACGGAACAGGGGTGGGACCGGGACCAGACCCTCTCCCATCTCTGCCGGAAGGCAGGTCTTCCGGCGGACGCGTGGCTGAATCCGGAGATGAATTTCGAAGTCTTTACAGCAGAGGTTTTTGGTGAGGAGGAATAAGTGGGTCTCATAAATAAAATAATCATCGAAGGGACAGCCTATCTTGGAGTCGCCCTTCCCTATAAAAAACCCACTGCCGCAGACCGGGCAGGGGGAAAAAAGGATACAATCGGATATCTTTTAAAGGAAGGTGTCTTAATTCCCTGGGAGATAATCGGATACCGGGAAGAGCAGGGGCAGCTCTACCTCTACGGCCCCTGGCACGAAGGCCGAACGTTCAAGGAGATGCGGGATCAGCACCAGGGTCACCAGTCCCTTCTGCTTCTTTCCGATCTGCTTCATCACCTGCAGAAACAATCCCTGCTGCCCGAACAAATTCATTTAGAAACTCTCCTCTTTCCCGATGATGGAGGCATCCTGATCCTTCCTCCCTCGGTTGCCCGAAGTATTATCGCTTATCAACCCGAAGAGGAAAGACTCTCCTCTTTTAATTCGTATAACCACCCGGACCTCCGTGGAATCAGCAATGGGAGCTTTCTCCTCGGGGTCCTGGCCTATGAGATCTTTGCAGGAAAACACCCCTACCCGGGAGAATCGATCAACCTGGTCCATCAGAAAATGCGGGAACTCCCGCCAATCCCCTTGAACCTTCTGAAACCTGAGCTGAAAGAGGAAATCAGCCTGTTTATTGAAAGCTCTCTCTCAGGTCCGGACAGACCGGCCCCCGGGGAATGGAACAGAAAATTACAAGGCTGGTCCAAAGAGGGATTTTTCAGAGAGGTCCCTGAAGAGGAGAAGAAACAGCGTTCCAGGGCGTTATTAAGCTTCAGCCTGGCAAGGGAAAAGCGGTTCAAACGGAAAGATTTCTTCCGCCGCCGAAAACTCACCATTATCCTGGGGGCAGTTGGATTTATTCTCGTTCTTTCACTCCTTTTCTCCACCATTAAGTCAGCCCTTGCCCCGCCGATAACCGTGGGGTTACACCCCGAAGAAATCGTCAGCCTTTACTATAGCAGCCTCAACACCCTCGATCACCAGACAATGGAAGCCTGCGTTACCGGGGGGGCGGGGAAAGAGGACATCAGGATGGTGATGCACCTCTACGTCATAGATAAGGTGCAAACCGGATATGAGGGACATGGTTCTGTTCTATCCGCGGAACAGTGGATCGATTCCGGAAAGGCAGCAGTCCCCGAAGGTAAATTGCTTTTCGGTGTCGGAAATCTTGAAATCATCCATGAAAGAGGGGGAACTGTCGAGGCACAAAAGGGGGATGAGGCAATCTACCAGGCCCGGTATGAATGGTGGGAAACCCATACCCCCGAAATCGGGGAAGAGAATGGACGGCAATACCTGGGTTATCAGAAAACTGTCCGGATTATCCTTGAACGATTGAAAGACTGCTGGGTCATTACCAGGTTCGAGGAAATTGAATCCCGTCCGGTAAAAGATCATTTGCAATGAAAAGTCCCAATAAATTCCTCAAACATCATTGGT
>JAGLYY010000355.1 GCA_023131935.1 Spirochaetales bacterium
CTCTCATTATTCTCTCCAGATAACGCCAAGCATGACCCGTGGAGAATGGCGCACAGCGCTATTCTCCATCGGAGTCCATGCTGTTGTTAGGCAGACTATCATTATGATGTCGTGGCCGCCTATTTGAGAAATCTCGTTCGATCGACTTCCATATCGAGAGTCTGAACTCAAGGTATTTCAGTGCGTTCTGCCAACGGTGACCATATGTAGTTCCCTCATATTCTTCAACCTTGTCCCGTAGCAAGCCTTCGAGGTCGACAAAACCACCCCAGTCTGAACGCCCCCAGAACGGCCAGTCTATGGAGTGCCTCAAAGACACTCTGTCCTTGAATTCCCTCTTAACGGGGATATCATATTCGATAAGAGGCCCGAATTGCCAGCCATCTAATAGACCAGCCATGCATAGATAATCGCCCCCCGGCGAATTGAAGCATGAAGGATGACATGCTATACCAACCCAGTCTTGAGCCTGCTCGGTTTCGTAAGCATGTATCATTGGTTGCCCCAAGAACAGACCAGCCGCCGGATTAATGACGCACTTGCCGTAAGCAATGCCCATACGGAAGGGGAAGCCCATCTTAAGACCTATCGAGAATACTCCAGCAACGTAGTGAAAAAAGGAATCAGTGTCATGATGACTAGAACTACGGTCATCGTTGTCAGGATTGCTCCACAGGAGCATAGTATCGCTAAAGATCACGCTTCCTGCGCGGTAACGTGTAGCGATCCATGGCTTGGGGCTTGGATAGGTTTTCACCATTATGCAAGAAGCCCTAGCTTCGCGAAGCATCGTGTCGTATTTCTCAGCAAGGCGAGACACATCAAGTTGCTCGACAAGCTTAAGGAAACCGAGCACATCGCAGAAAGCAACGAATCGCTCTTGTGCCCGACAATCCGAAGGAGGGAAGTCCTTACGGATTACCTCTGGATTGTCGTTGGGATCAGGTACTCCCATCGCTATATCTTCTCTCTGCCTAACGCTCAGCTTAACCAGCGCACATGGAGCGTAGCGGAATGCGCGTCCGAGGTGAAGCTGTTGTTAGGTGTTTTTTCAAATACTCCAATACTTTCTCTTTACTCTCCAAGGCTCAATACCCAGATTTACACAGAGATGCCTAAATTTTCCCTCAAGGCTTTTATCTGGCTCACTTTGCACACCAATTATTTTATCAATGACTGGATTGGTTTCTCTCCCATCTTTTTCATCATTTGCTAAATGTTTTTCCATGCTATTATTTTTGTAACCTATAAATCTGCTTGGAGCAAAAAGATATTGACCATTATTTTTATATGCAACAAAGCATCTTCCGCGTTTGATCAGGCCCTTATAGAACTCAACATATCGATAATCATCACTTCCCTTATATTTTTCCAAGGTGATCAAATTTTCTTCTAAATCTCTCATGGAGCTTATCAATTCCATGATACCTTCCTTTTAACACCTAACATTTTAGCTCACTTGCCGCTTTGGAGCGCAGCGAAAAAGCGGTCAGGTACAGCGCCTTGTTATGCTTTTTTCATCCTTGATCGTATTTCTCAATATTATTTTCAATTTGTTCAAACAGCTGCTCGAATTTCTCCTGTGTGGATACATTTATTCCTTCCCAATCTCCATCCTCATTATTGGTTGATATACGAATGCATGCTTGACGGGGTTCCCAGTAGAAAAGTACAGAACCTTTATATTTAACAGATTTGCCCCATTGTAACGGGTCAACTATGACCTCGTTTGAAAGATTTTTTACTTCGTCTAAAAAACGTTTCGCTATTTGACGAACACTATCGTTCTTAATGTGAGTCAAAAGTTCAGTTAACTCGGGGGCTTTTCTAAGGACAGTTGGACGGACAGATATCTCTTGTGGAATGAAAACGAGAGTATCCTCCTTATTGTTTGGAAAAGATATATATTGGTAAACAAAAAGAGAAATCTGTATATCTGGATTCAGCCACCGGCAACGGTTTATCATAATAGGACTGAAACTCGGCGCTATCAGCATTAGGCGCGGACACTTTTCTACGTCTATATTATGTTTTGAATAGAGTCTTGCAAAACCTTCAATTTTTTCTGCAACGAAATCAAAATAATCCAGAGCTTGAAACAGCATATATAGATCTTCAACGACCTTTAATTCTGCAACCACAAGAGAACCATTGCTATCAACAAATAAAATATCCAAGCGTCCTGAAGAGGTATGACGTTGATGCTCTATATACTTCAAACCGTCCTCAATCAAATGAGGATGTTTGATAATACGGTTTTCAAGTTCCTTTTCCGATAGTTCGCCTCTTTTATATTCAAGCATTTAGGCTCCTTTCGATTATTTTAAGCATAACATATATTATACAGCCATTTTGCTCGTGCAAATACGGCATTTACCGCTTCCTATTGCGGTATCCTGATTGAGCAAAGCAGGGAATAACGTATTGAATATAAAGAGTTTTGTCCTGCCCGTCATCTTTTTGCCGTTGGTGTTCTGCAGTAAATATTACCGCCTAAACAGATACTATCAAAACTTATTGCAATCTTTCAAGAAATATTTGAAATTAAACAAAAAATCATACGTCTTTCTTACTGAAAGACTTGATTGAATTGATAGGAAGTGAATAGAGGAGTTCGTGGAGTTTTGAGTCCTGCAGACAGATTGAAATAAATTTACCTCTTAGAATCGCAAAAAGCAATATTGATTTTGACCGTTAATATTGATAACATCCGTTTAGACAGCGAGAGATGCTGCAAAACAGTAACGGCAAAAAAAGGATGGTTGCGACAAAGCGGACTCCATTCAATAAGTTATTCTTTATTTCCTTCGAGCAGGATAACACAATAGACTGCGCTAAATGCCGTATTTGCACAAGCAAAATGGCTGTATAATATATGTTATGCTTGTAATACACAACGAAGAAGGATGCTATGAAAGATGATGATATCGAAATAGCATTATTGAATTCCGTGGCAAAAGATAATTTAAAAGGGATTATTGAAAACTCGGCTGAATATGCCCTTGATTCAATCCTTGAAACAGATGAACTGAAACAAATACCCGTCTTTGGAACACTCATCAAACTTGCATCTGCAGCATCAAGTATCCGTGACCGTCTTTTTGCCAAAAAGATATACAAATTTCTTGCGGCAATTAAAGATATACCAGCTGAGAAAAGACAGGAATTTATACGCAATATTGAATCTAAGAGATGTGGGCGACGTCGCTTGGGAGAGACCATTCTTTTGCTCCTTGAAAAGCTCGATGATATGGAAAAGCCAGAACTGATAGGAAAAGTGTTTCATAAATGCATTATTGGAGAAATTCCTTACAAAACAGCTCTTAGGCTCTGCGCAATTATAGACCGTGTGTACTTCCCAGACCTTGATGATTTGGTAAAGAGCTACAGGGGTAAAAAGATAGGATATGATGTTTCAGCTAGCCTTGCTGGAATTGGTCTAATGGAAGTGAGTGAAATTGATGGTGGACACTTCACTGATGAAATTCAAGATTCCTGGGAAGAAGGTGGTGCCAAATATAGGGTCAATTGGCATGGAAGATTATTTGTAGAAAAAATCTTGTTAGAAAACACAAACTTTGCATAACAAACGGTTCAAGTCGGACTGGCAAATCCGCTACGCTCCTTTGCCAGCCGCTTAACCGTGCCGTTATCTGTCATTGACATAGAGAGGAGTTAAATGAGATTAAGCACAATGGAATTCGTCGCAATGAACAGTTTTCTCAGGAGATGGATTCTTAAATGGATCGAATTCCGGCTCTTCAATCGTTTTTTAAGAAAACATAACCTAAACCTAGCGGGTAGCGTTATCCTTGACGTCGGATGTGGTTCGGGTCATAGCACAAAGCTGATAGGCTCTCAATATAAGCCAAGAGAACTTGTAGCTTTCGACATGATGCCTGAACAAATCGAGCTTGCTAAGAGAACTTATCGAGAGGCACGATTTATTGTTGGGGAT
>JAGLYY010000356.1 GCA_023131935.1 Spirochaetales bacterium
TGCTGATCTGTCATGTTACCAAAGGCGAGGACCCCGGCCTCTTTCGCGGCTTCAAATACGCCAAAACGTTCGGCATAGAGTAAATCAGCACCAGCTTCGATCATCGCGACCGCGGCCTCCTTTGCTTTCGGAGGATCGAACCAACTGCCGATAAAGACAATCTTGACTTTAACATTGGGATTAACAGAAAGCGCGCCCTTTTTAAAAGCATTTACCAGACGATTGACCTCAGGGATAGGGATCGCCGCGACTATACCGAGCACATCGGTTTCGGTCATCATCCCCGCGATAACACCACATAAATAAGCGGGTTCATGGATCCAGTTGTCGAAAACCGAATAATTGGGAGCTTGTTCCAGGAACTCAGAACCAAAAGCATAGGCGATTTCCGGATAATCCTTTGCGACTCTCCGGGAAGGATCTTCCCCTGCCAGAAATGCGTCACCAACAATGAGGTCGAAACCTCGTTCGGAATACTCCCTCACCACCTTTTCGAAATCCGCTGCGGCAATCTTTTCGGCAAATTCATAATGGATATCCAACTCTTCAGCTACCTGCAAACAAGCCTGATGAATAGCCCCATCCCAGGGTTCTTCAATAGCTGTCTGGAAGATAGCCGCCATTTTGAAGGTTTCATCCTCTCTTTCCTGTCCGCCGCCGGCAAATACCATAGAAACGGAGAATAAACCAATCAGAACGAGTAACAGTACTTTTTTCATCATTTTCCTCCTAAAATTGGTGAAACATTAATTATAGTACTGTTCATTCCTATTTGTCGAATTTTTATTAAAACACTACCTGACCGAATACATTCTGCACAATGAACAGGGCAAAATATGATATTAATGCGGCGATTACCGGTGTAGCGATCCACCCCAAGCTGATCTTGCCCAATATACTTAAGTTAATGTTTCTCCCCCCCTTCGCAAGGCCAATACCGATAACACCTCCAACAATTGATTGGGAACTTGAAACCGGAACAAGGGGGAAAGGGGGAAGCCCGTGGGAAATCAGTAAATCCTTTAACCCTTGAGAAGCAAATAGAAAGAGAACTATGGAACTTGAAAGTACTACGATAAAAGCGGTAATTGGATTGAGCTTATAAATAGTGGATCCCACCGTCATCATTACCCGTTTGGAATAGGTAAAAACACCCACAGCTATAGCGATTCCACCTAATGCAAAAAGCTGCTGCACACCGGTCAGGGTAAAAAGGCCACCGACGGATAAATCGGGAAACCCCGCGCTCTCGATAAATACTCCCATGACATTTGCAATGTTGTTAGCCCCGAGACTGTACGAACCAAAGGCCCCGGCAGCTAGCAGGAGGATACGGGTAATAAAATCCAATCTGATTAAATGGATTTTCGCCCTCTTTAGAATAAACTTCACCAAAAAATACAATACGAAGGCAAACAGCGCGGAGAGTACCGGTGAAAAAACCCAGGTACTTAAAATCTTGGAGAGAGATCTGTAATCAATCTGTGAGGCGGAAAAAATATTCCAGCCGAGAATAGCTCCGACGATCGCCTGCGAAGTTGAAACAGGAAGAGCAAGTTTTGTCATCCAGTAAACCGAGAAAGCGGCTGCCAGAGCAACAGTGAAGGCGCCGGCTAAACTCGAAATAGCGCCAAGTTTGCCCAGAGTATGGGAAGCGCCGCTTCCGCTGAGTACGGCCCCGAGAATTATAAATATACTGCAGGTTATCGCGGCGGTCTTGAAACGGAGCATCTTCGTTCCAACAGCGGTCCCCCAGACATTTGCCGCGTCATTCGCCCCTAATGACCATCCTAGGAAAATCCCGCTGGATAAAAAAACAAAAGTCATTAACATCTAGTGCTCCTGAATCAGAAAGTCCGCTTAATGGCATAGACTTCAAGACGTTCAGCGACGGCCTCTGCTTCATCAGCGAGCAGGGAAATCTTTTCAGCGAAGTACCTCATTTGAACCTTCTTGCTGAAGTGTTTTATTTCTTCGGAACCAAATGCCTTTCTTTTCAATCTCTCCTCTATTGTATCCGCTTCAGATTCCCAAAAGTGCACCTTCGTCAGGTGATCGTTTACACTGGTTGGGTTACGAAAGAAAGCACGGGCAGCAAGAATAATCTCGTTCGCGGTTTTCGTCGTAGCTTCAGTCAATTCAACAAAATCCTCTATCAGGAAATCTTTGATTGCCGGTTTCTCAATGGAAAATTGAACCGATACTGTCTCAGTCATATCAACAACATTGTCCAGAGTTTCAATCAAACCAAGAACATCCCCGCGGGCATCGGGTATCAGCAAATCAGAATAGAGGGTGAATTTTATTTTCCCCCGCAATTGATCGCACTCACTCTCAAGTTTTCTTATTTCAGCAACTCTTTCCTCGAATCTGTCAAACTTTTTACCGAAGTACTCTTTAAGGGCGAGCTCAAAAATAGAAACAGCATTTTCAATATCGTTTAAATAAGTCTCTATATTCTCTACTATGCCTTTGGCCTGTTTAAATATTGACAGCATTAATCATCTCCTTACACAAAACCTAATTTTATACCAAACATCCATTATATGACCTTGTTGGTTAATTGTCCAATGAATAAAGAATCCCTCACACTCTGTTTTACACCTTGATTATTTCCTACATTTTTGTATGATTTACTCATGACCCCACCGGAAGTGGACATCAACCGTAAAATAAATGAACTCTCTCTTCTCTTTGAAATCAGCCGGATCCTCGATACAAGCCCGGATATCCGGGATGTTATCAACACGGTTCTCAAATCTCTCGCGGACTATATGGGGATGGAGCGGGGGACCGTCAGCCTCCTTAACCGGCAGACCGGTAAAATCACTATCGAGGCCGCCTACAAGCTGACTCCCGCCCAAATTGCCCGAGGCGTGTACAGTCCGGGAGAGGGGATAACGGGTAAGGTCGTGCAATCTGGAAAACCGATGATCATCCCCGATATCCTTAAGGAGCCTACTTTCATCAACAAGACCGGGGCGAGACGATCACTTAAGGACCACCCCCTCTCATTCATCTGTGTCCCTGTCCGGTTAGGGAATGAAACCATGGGGGCCCTTTCGGTGGACAAACGCCCTTCCGGGGGTTCTCCCCTGGAAGATGATCTGCGGCTCCTCACCATCACCTCTTCCATGATAGCTCAAGCGGTTAAACTGCGGCGAAATTTCCAGGAGGATCGGTTAACTCTGCTCGAGGAGAACAGAAGGCTTCAAAAGGAACTCAAGGACCGATATAAGCCGGCGAATATCATTGGAAATTCAAGCGTAATGGAGGAGGTTTTTGAACTCATAGCTCAGGTTTCCAGGAGTGACGCCAGCGTACTCATCCTGGGGGAGTCGGGAACCGGCAAAGAGCTTGTCGCAAGAGAAATCCACTATAACAGTCTCCGCGCGGATAATCCCCTTATAAAAGTAAACTGCGCCGCTCTGCCGGAAAGCGTAATCGAAAGTGAGCTTTTCGGCCACGAAA
>JAGLYY010000357.1 GCA_023131935.1 Spirochaetales bacterium
GAAAAGGGGGCTTTTACCGGGGCAATTACCTTGCGGAAAGGGCGGTTCGAGATGGCCAACGGCGGGACCATTTTCCTCGATGAGATCGGCGACCTCACCCCGGCGGTCCAGGTTAAACTGCTCCGTGTTCTCCAGGAGCGGGAGATTGAACGGGTCGGAGGAAACCGGCCGATCCATGTGAATGTCCGGATCATTACAGCTACCAACAGAAATCTGGAAAAGGAGATGACCTTGGGAAGGTTCCGGGAGGACCTCTACTATCGCCTTAACGTTTTCCCGATCCACATCCCCCCCCTCCGGGAACGGAAGAGTGATATCATGCTTTTAACTGATTTTTTTACCGAGAAGTATGGAAGGAAAAACAACAAGACTATCCGTCGTATTACCTCCAGCGCCATCGACCTCCTCATGATCTATCACTGGCCCGGGAATGTCAGGGAGCTGGAAAATTGCATTGAACGGGCAGTCCTCCTGAGCCGGGACGGGGTGATTCATGGGTACCATCTCCCCCCCAGCCTTCAATCCGCTGAGTCCACCAACACCGGACTCCACAGCAGCCTGCAGGAGGCAATAGATAATCTGGAAAAAGAGCTTATCCTCGACGTGCTTAAATCCTCGAAGGGGAACATAGCAAAATCCGCAAGGTTCCTCGGGATTTCTGAACGGATCATGGGGCTTCGAGTGAAAAAGTATAATGTCGACTATCGCCATTTTCGTACATAATTGTAGGTTTCATGCTGATTACCTACATTTATGTAGGTTTTTTCGATAATGATGATTCACTCTCTGGTACCTGAAATGAATGTGGATCTGCAACTTCTTGCTCTATAATGAGTTGGGTGCAACCCCTCTTTCAGATAAAGAAGTTGGCACAAGTCCTGCTATATATCAGCATATAGCCTGAATTGGAGGAACATAGATGTTATCAGCTAAAGATGTGCTTGCACTGATCAAGAAGGAAGATATTAAAATCGTTGACCTGAGGTTCATGGACTTCCCCGGGCTCTGGCAGCATACCAGTTATCCTGCCAGGTCTCTTACTGAATCGAGCTTTGAAGAAGGGTTCGGTTTTGACGGATCCTCAATCCGCGGCTGGCAGTCTATTAATGAAAGCGACATGTTGCTTTTCCCCGATCCCACGACCGCAAGAATGGATCCCTTTACCAGGGAAAAAACCCTTTTTATGATCTGCGATATCCTCGATCCCATTACCCGGGAGAAATATGGAAAAGACCCCCGTCACATTGCAAAAAAGGCGGAAAGTTACATTGCTTCAACAGGAATTGGGGACACTATCTATTTTGGTCCTGAGGCGGAGTTTTTTCTTTTCGATTCCATCAGATACGCGACATCCCCTCAGGAATCATTTTTCTTCATAGATTCTACCGAAGCTGCCTGGAACTCCGGGCGGATTGAAGAAAATGGCAACAAAGGGTATAAGATCCGTCACAAAGAGGGATATTTCCCCGTTCCCCCCAGCGATAAATTCCAGGACGTACGGACCGAAATGACACTGGAACTGGAGAAACTTGGTATTTCGGTTGAATGCCATCACCACGAGGTTTCAACCGCCGGTCAGTCGGAGATCGATATAAAGTACGATACCCTTACCGCTATCGCGGACCAGCTGCTCATGTACAAGTACGTAATAAAAAACGTCGCTTTCCGAAACGGCTTAACCGCGACCTTCATGCCGAAACCGGTTTTTCAGGATAACGGATCGGGAATGCACTGCCACCAGTCGATATGGAAAAATGGTGTACCTCTCTTTGCCGGAGATGGCTATGCGGGGCTCTCTCAGGAAGCCCTCTGGTATATCGGCGGTCTCTTAAAGCATGGCCGGGCCCTCACCGCACTCACCAATCCGACGGTGAACTCTTTCAAGCGCCTTGTTCCGGGATACGAAGCGCCGGTCAATCTCGCCTACTCCAGCAGAAACCGCTCCGCCTGTTGCCGCATCCCCATGTATTCCAACAGCCCGAAGGCAAAGCGTGTAGAGTGGCGGACTCCCGATCCAAGCTGCAACCCCTACCTCGCCTTCGCCGCAATGGCTATGGCGGGGATCGATGGAATTCTGAACAAAATTGATCCGGGACAACCTCTTGATAAAGATATCTACGACCTTCCACCGGAGGAGTTGGCCAAGGTCCCAACGACCCCCCACTCCCTGCGGGATGCTCTTGAAGCCCTCAAAGAGGACCACGAGTTCCTCCTCAAGGCTGATGTGTTTACAAGGGATGTTATAGATACCTGGATAGATTATAAGATGGAGAATGAGGTCCTCGCCCTCGAACTCAGGCCTCATCCATACGAGTTTGAGTTATACTACGATATATAAGGCTGTAGGGGGAAGGCTATAGGT
>JAGLYY010000358.1 GCA_023131935.1 Spirochaetales bacterium
GAATTTATCAGGATTCAGTATTCCAGCCTGTTGCCCCTCCTGAAAAACATTAGGGAGTTCCGGAAAATTAAAAGAAAAAAGGAAATGGCCCGGGAACTTAAGGGTCTGCTTACCGGTGATTACGAGGAATCGGTAAAAACTCTCAATGCCTACAAAGACCGGGAACTATTCCGTATCGATATCGCTCACCTGATTTACCACAACCGGACAATCCTTGATCTTTCCGGAGAGTTATCGGACCTCGCCGAGGTTGTTATCGAAGAAGCAGCAAACCTTATTTACCAGGACCTCTGCCGGGAATATGGGGTCCCCGGGGTTAAGGGGGAGGAGATACCCTTTGGTCTCTTTGCCCTTGGTAAGTTCGGCGGCCGGGAGCTTGGTTATGCCTCTGACCTGGAATTAGTGTTGATTTTTGGGGAGACCGGGTTTACCGACCATGAAACCAATACCATTTCAGTCTCAGAATTTTTCATCCTCTTTGTGCAGAAACTTCGAACAGCCATCAAGGCACGGCAGAAGGGGATCTTTGAAATAGACCTTCGGCTTCGCCCCTACGGCCGCAAAGGGCAGCTAGCGGTCTCCCTCCCGAGCTGGGAAAGATACTACTCGCCTGAAGGAAATGCTGATGATTATGAACGGCAGGCCCTTATCCGGCTGCGGCCGATTACCGGCAATCAACGGTTTTGCGCCGATCTCTTATCTTTGAGGGACAGGCTCCTCTATGGAGATTTTCAGATTTCCTTTGAGAAAATACATGATCTTCATCAGAAACAGATGAAAGTACTGGTTAACCCAGGGACCGTAAACGCCAAGTTTTCCCCGGGGGGATTGGCAGAACTGGAATACACCATTCAGAAGCTGCAGATTCAAGGCGGAAGGGATTTTCCGCAGCTTAAAACCCCAAATACTGTTTTCGCCATGGAGGGGCTTCTTGAATCGGGAATCCTGAAACCGGGTGAGTTCGAAATGCTTTATTCGAGCTACGCTTTCTTAAGACGACTGATTAACGCCCTGCGGATTACCTCAGGCGATGCCCGCGACCTCATGATCCCCTCACCCGATGCGGAGGAGTTCGGTTTCCTTGCGAAACGCCTAGGATATCTTCATGAAGGGGAACATACCGCCGGAGAACAACTTTCGCGGGATATTCAGGAGGTGATGGAAGCTGTTTCCCGGCTCTTCTCCACCAAGTTTCTTCCTTCTGAGAAAAAGAGCGCTGCAAATGGTGAAAGCGAGGAAAAAGGGAAACCGGGGCTCGCTGAGCTACTCCTCGGCGGGCAGTCATCACCGGAAGAACAGGTACAGGTATTAAAAGGCTTTAATCTTCGAAATCCCGGGAGCGCTTTCGAGACCCTTAAAGTTATTTCGGCGATGGTCCCGGACAGGAGAATTTTCCTGTCAGTTATCGTTCTTGCCGAACGGCACGTCCGGTCCTGTCCCGACCCTGATGCCGTCTTCCTCTATCTGGAACGGTTCCTGAGGAACTCCGATGATCCACTCTCACTGCTAAAACAATTTCTCTTTCATCCGGTTTACATCAGGCTGCTGATCCTTATCTTCAGCCATAGTGATTATCTCTCCACTATTATTGTGAATGATCCCACCCTCTTCCACGAAGCGGTAGAGCAGGAGAACCTGCAATCAGAAAAAACTTTTGAAATCTATACCAGAGAGCTTGATCAGATCTGTTTGAAAAAAAAATCTCTGGAGGGATCCCTGGAAGCCCTAAGAGATTACCGCAACAGAGAGCTTCTCCGGATCGGAATCAGAGATTTCCACCTGAGAATGCCCCTCGTCCGGATTACCAGGGAGATCTCTGATGTAAGCGACACCCTCATTAATCACACATGGACCGAGGTACTCCATTCTCTTGGCCTGGAAGAGATGAACAGCCGCCAATCGATTATTGCTCTCGGAAAATTGGGGGGAAGGGAACTAAATTACAGCTCTGACATTGATCTCATCTTCCTCGCTGATGATGAATATTACCAGGAACATCGTGCCGATATTGACCGGGCCAACCAGACCCTGATTACGGCCCTTTCGGAACAGACCAGCCATGGCCGGCTCTTCCGGGTGGATATGCGCCTGCGCCCCTACGGCAGAGCGGGGACCCTGACGGGAACCTCTGACTTTTATCAGAGATACTACCAGGATACCGCCGAGGGATGGGAAATCCAGGCATGGCTTAAGGCCCGGGTTGTGGCGGGGAACCGGCACCTTGGGGAAAACCTTATCGCCTTCGTTCATAGAATCCTTACAGATCCCGCTAGAGGTAAGGGGATACGGATGAGCATGAACAGGATTCGATCGATACAGCTTGAACGCCTCGACAAGGAGGGTATATCGGAGAAGGAGGTCAAACTCGGCCCGGGAGGCATTAGGACTATTGAATTCTTTGTACAGGAAAAACAGGTCCGCCACAGTGCTTTTCATCCCGATCTTCTTACGGGGAATACTCAAGCAGCCCTTGAAAAGCTGCTTGAACACTCCCTCCTCTCTCCGGAAATGACCCGCCGGCTTCTCCGCTCCTACCGGTTTCTCCGGGAAGTTGAACACCGGATCCAGCTCCACGGACTCAGGCAATCCCACATCCTGCCGGAAAGCGGGGAAGAGCTCGAAAAGCTTGCCAGGCGGTGCGGTTATGAAGACCGGCTCCATGACCCGGCGATGAAGCAGTTTTTAGAGGATTACCGGGTAATTACAACAGAGGTATCTGAGATTTGTCTTTGATGTAATTTTTATATTTTTTATTTTTCTCCAATAAATGGCTTTGCTCATCCGCTCAAAATTCAAGCCAACAATCATAATCGCCATTCCAATTATTTGGACGACAGCTATTGTTCCTTACTTACCACAGATCAATTTCCGGAACCGGTTTTTTATGTTCTTCTATCGATTTGGTCCAGAATACTTTATCTTTTCTCTCCAATTTGATTGTTTCTCTTTTTTTGATCTTTCTTGCAAATACAGAAAAATCCCCATAAGAAAAGTAAATAACCCTTCCAAGGGAACCACCAAGATCAGAGGAAGTCACAGGTATTCTCTCAGTTTTTAAAAATTCCTTGATAAACCGACAGTTAACATCTCCGACACAAAAGAAACTATCACCCCCGATCGTACTCTCAATTACGTTTGCTCCTCCAAAAATTTTTGCCTTCATATTCTTTTTTTTTGCGCCTGCTTTTAGCATATCATTTATCAACAATTCCATGGAGTTTATGCCGTAACGGCCGGCTTCCGATAGTAAGATCGGAATATCTTTTGAATACCTATTATTGCTTAGAAGAAAATGATTCATCCCCATTACACCTTGTACAGGATCATATAGACATGCGGAAACACATGAACCTAATAGCGTAGATATAATTATGTTTTCATTCGAGACATAAGATTCTCCGGGTAATATTCTTATTTGTTTTCTATTGCTGTTAGCTATATTACCTAACTCAAGCTCGCTGGAAAAATCAAGTTTCATAATCCTCCGCAGGGGAATCGGTTCCCTTGACAACATTTATTACACATTTCCTTCCTCCTGGTGCTTCAGCCTAATTTCCATGACTATATTATACTAATATATACCGGTTTTGGCTTCAAGAATTGAAAGATTATACAATCTGCCCCGACAGCCGGACATTACAGGAGGTGTTATTTAACGTAATCCTCTATGATTTTCAGTTCTTTGCTTTAATCTCTTCCCATATTTCAGCGATGGTATGTTTTACCACCTTCTTCCGATCTGTATATTTAGTATGCAGAAGTTCATGGCATTTGTGGGAGTTCGGCTCTCCCAGAAAGTCTTCGTAAAGCCCTGTGATCAGAGGGTTGTTATGGGACTGACGAATCGGCATTTCTTTATCAATTTTGTAGATCGTTTTCTGCCGCTCGAGCAAATTCCCCTTATAGGCTTTCTTGCTTCTGGGCTGTCCTCCGCCATCCATACAGCCGCCGGGACATGCCATTACTTCGATAAAGTGGTACTGTTTTTCCCCATTCTTTACCCGCTCACATATCTCCCGTGCGGCCTTAAGACCATGAGCAACAGCGACCGATACAGTTCCGAGATCTCCCACTTCAAGCTCCGCCTCCCGGATACCGTCAAGCCCACGGACCGCTTCGAGATCGACAGTCTCCAGTTCATTCCCGGTGACGACATAGTAGACGGTCCTGACCGCCGCCTCCATAACTCCGCCTGTGCTTGCGAATATCTCGGCGGCGCCGGAGTATCCACCCATCCACTCGTTGTTATATTTTCCCTTCTCAAGGTCGGGAAGCCAGATCCCTTCCCGTTTCAGAAGACGGGCAAATTCTCTGGTGGTAAGAACAACATCAACATCGGGTCTGCAGTCCCGGAGGAATTCCTCTCTTTGGGCTTCTCCCTTCTTCGCGGTGCAGGGCATGATGGAGACAACCCGCATTTTTGCGGGATCAACCTTCAGCTTTCGAGCAAGGTAGGTCTTTGCTATCGCTCCGAAGCACTGTTGTGGAGATTTTGTGGTGGACACGTTGGGTAAAAGCTCCGGATAATTCTTTTCGATGAAGTTGATCCACCCTGGAGAACATGAGGTAAACAGAGGAAGAGGCTGATCGTTCTTAATGCGGTTAAGCAGCTCCGTACCCTCCTCCATGATAACGAGGTCCGCGGTAAAATTCGTATCCAATACCGCATCAGCGCCAAGCTGATTTAAAGCTGTAATCATCTCCCCTTCAACATTGGCGCCGGGCTCCATGTTGAACTCCTCTCCAAGAGCGACTCGGATCGCGGGTGCGAACTGGAAGACGGTAAACACATCAGGGTTGTAAAGGAAATCGATTACCTTTTCGGTGTCATCGACCTCATGAAGAGCCCCGACAGGACAGACCAGGGTACACTGACCGCAACTGACACAGGCAGTATGCAGGTGGTCGTTCATTATTGTGAATAATCTCCCGATAAAACATCAATAATCGTTAAAACTGTACCTTGTAGAAGACTTATAAACCGAGTTACCAGGAAAATCAAGTGAAAAGTATGCGAATTTGAAAGAAACTGCAGGATGAATTAATGCCCTATTTTACTTGTGTTTTCAAATCTCCAGGTTTATGATGGAACGAATAATTTAAATTAGTGGAGGCAAAAAAGTGCGAAAATTGTTTGTGTTCTTGAAAAGCCGGGCCGGGGCAATTATTATCATTGCGGCCCTCCTGTCCGGGGGAATCAGTATTATCACGAGTTCCTGTTCACTTACAGGCGGCCCTGATATGGTTGGTTTCGACGCGGAAGCAAGGGGAATAAAACCCGCTGCCAGTGTGGAGGTTATCAACATTCTCTTGAACACCGGAGTAACGGATGAAATCCTGGCAGATCTGGGAGCATTCGGAAAAGTGAAAGATGTTCTTTACAGGATAGATGCCGTTATTCTTCAGGCAAAGCTCAGTAATCTTACTGCAATTCAGGATTTGCCTTATGTTGAAGCTGCCAACCCTGACGCGGAACGGATGGCACCCCCGGTGGATACTGTTCTTGCAGAAGATTTTTGCGATGGTTTGAGTACCTGGAATCTTGATGCCGTAAATGTTACAGACTGGGGTTTTAATAACCGCCAGGTTGATTACGACGGCAGCGGTGTTTATGTCGCGGTCCTGGATACCGGTCTCCTTAACACATGGCGGCAGTATCTTCCTGAAGAAAGGATAGCCGAAGAATACGCTAAATGTTTTGGCGGCGGCGGCGGTGAAGTTGGAAACGTGTCAGAGCAGCCGAATAAATGGGAGCAAGATACCTGTTCTCATGGGACCCATGTAACGAGCACAATCCTGGGTTACAGCCTGGGAGGCACTCCCATCAATGGCGTCGCGCCAATGGTTGATATCATTCCTGTTAAGGTCCTTAATAACAACGGCTCCGGATGGTCTTCGGTCGTTGCCCGGGGTATTGAATATATCGGAGAGCTTAAAGAAGGACCTCTTGCCGACTATCCTGTTGTTATCAACATGAGTCTTGGGGGACCGGTCCTGGACGCGATAGAAAAAGCCGCAATGGATTACGCGATTGAACAGGGAGTTATCATCGTAGCATCCGCCGGGAATTCCGGAGCAGCAGGTATGGGATATCCCGGCGCCTATGGACCGGTAATTTCAGTAGCCGCTTCCGGCTGGATCGGAGAATGGCAGCCGGCGGGGAACCGGTCATGGTGGTGGAACCTCGATGTTTCAGAACCTACAGATCCTGAGCATTTTTATATTACCGGTTTTTCCAGCAGAGAACTTGAAGGTCAGGATCTTGATATTGCCGCGCCAGGCTCATGGGTCGTTGGGCCGTACCAGCTTCAGATGGGAAATACGAGCTACTACTTTCTTGGCGGGACCTCCATGGCCAGTCCCCATGTAGCAGGTATCGCGGCCTTGATGGCGCAGAAGAACCCCTCTCTTACAGCGGGAAAGGTAGAAAGAATTCTTGAAAAATCCGCAATTACTCTTGCGCCTGGATCACGCGACATAATGACACCGTGGGGATATTCTGTAGAGATCTCATGGGGAGAAGACGCAACGGGAGCAGGCATGATTGACGCGGAAGCAGCTCTCGCTGCTACAAAACGCCCTAATAACAGAAAATAAAAAATATTGGACTGCCCCTGAATAGGGGCAGTCATTTTTTCAACCCTCAGCTTCTTCCCACTTTCTATAAAGATCATCGAGGAGCTTAACGATTTTCTCAAGTTTCCGGCTGATATTTCGCCCCCGTTTGTGGCCCCCCTGTTCGAAAGCACTGGTAATTTCCAATTCCAACTGCTTCTTCTGAGATTCCGCTTCTGTTATTCGGCACTCAATGTTACGCGAACTACCGTCAGTGGTCCTCCCCGTACCCGAAGAGGACTGTACCGTTGTCCGGTCCTGTTTTTTCCGCTCAGATGATCTTTTTGATACTTTACCTGATGAGGAAGCTCTTTCGAATCGCCTGGCTGCCCAAAATTCTGAAAAATTGCCCTCAAAGGCAGAAAGTTTCCTGTTTTGAACCTCCACAACCCTGTGGACGATTTTGTCGAGGAAATACCGGTCATGGGAAACAACCAGCAGGGTCCCATCAAAATCCTGAAGTGCCTCCTCAACCGCTTCTCTAGCCCCAATATCCAGGTGATTGGTCGGCTCATCGAGAAGGAGAAAATTAGCCTTCAGGTAGCTGAGCCGGGCAAGCTGTAACCGGTTCAATTCTCCCCCGGATAACATGCCGATTTTCTTATCCATATCCTGGTAGATAAATAGAAATGGTGCAACAATAGAAAACGCGTTATCCCTGGTAAGGGGACCGAGGTTTCGAATCTCCTCTTCGATAGTTTGATCGGGATCGAAAACCTCCTGTTGCTGAGCGAGATATCCTATCCTGTAGCTCGGACCAACTTTCAAAACCGGGTTTTCCCAATCACCCCTTTCGAGGATATCCTTTAATAAGGTGGACTTTCCGCAGCCGTTAGGACCCACAAGGGCAATTTTGTCACCGCCATAGATCTCGAACCCGGTATCTTCAAAAAGAGACAAACTGCCAAAGGCCTTGTCATACCCCTCAACTCTGAGAGCTATATTGCCCCTGTTTCCCTCTGAGGTAAGGGATAACCCAATCTTTCTGGTATTCAATTCCGGTTTATCCACCGAATTTTCCCGTTCCTTCGCAAGTTGTGTACGCCTGGCCCGGAGTCTCTTCCCCCATGCGGGATCAGCGGTATTTCGGGCAAATTGCTCGAACCTTTTTACCAGCTCCTCAAGCTGCGTCAGGCGGCGTTGATTTGCCTTGTAATCAGCCTGTTGGGCTACAAGATTTCGGAGTTTCTTAAGCCTGTAGGCGGAATAGTTTCCCGCGTACTCTTTAATGTTCCCTTTGTCCATTTCCAGGATTTGGTTACAAACACGATCGAGAAGGTATCGGTTGTGAGACACAATGAGCAGTGCCCCTTGAAATGAGGGAAGAAATTCCTCAAGCCACGCAAGGCCCTGATAATCGAGATGGTTTCCAGGTTCGTCGAGAATAAGGATATCCGGTTTGTTTAGAAACGCCGCGGCTAAACCAAGGACACTCTGTTCCCCGCCCGAAAGGGCCCCAACTTTCTGTTCAAGCTTTTTCCCGAGACCGAGGGCGTCGAGGATTGATTCCGCCCGGAGGGCGAGGTGATCACACTCCGCCGCGTCGTAAGCATCCCGGGCATGTTGGTACCTCTTCATCGCCTTCCCAAGATCTTCAGGTTTAACGGTTGCGAGTTCCTCCTCCACTCGCTCGAGGGCGTCGAAAAGGGAACGGTGCTCCTTTGTTATGGCATCAAAAAGAGTGTCTTCCTGATGGAAGAAGACCCGCTGGGGAACATACCCGATTTTTACTCCCGGGGTTGTTATCACCTTCCCTGAGCTTGTCTCTTCCTCTCCGGTGATAATCTTTAGAAGTGTTGTTTTACCACAGCCGTTAGCGCCAATGAGGCCATAACGTTTCTCCGAATCCAATTGGATGGTAAGATCTTTAAAAATATCCTGTGAACCAAAATTCTTCGATATATTAATGAGTTCAATAATTTTCATATTCGCTGACTCCTCCGTTGTCCAAATGTTGATTGATCTGCTTTTTTTAAGCTTTCGGAGGAAAAGCGTTTTAGGGGGTATATCCTCTTAAAACAACTAGGGCCGAAAGCTCCAGAGGAATCTTCCCGTACTTCGTCTAATTAAATAAGCCATATTGTGCCTCCCATTCTTGATTGCTGAAATACCTTATCACATATTCCTTCGCCGGGAAAGAATGTCGGGCAGCGAACTACTTTGGTCCCGGAGAGCGTTGGCAGAGTCAGACTGATTAATAGAACTCTATCAGTAATCCAGCACTTCCTTTTTCAGCTTATCCGCGTAATCGCTCAATTGTTTGATTATCAGTTTTTCACGGGACCCCGGCTCTTTGCTCTGCCTGTAGTTCTCCAACCGTTTTTCGAATTCCCCCATGTCGAAAGCTCTATCATAGGGGGGGGAAAGCAAACGGCCGGCGCAGAAACTCTTCCACCGTTTCTTCTCCTGAGGAGACAGGTATTCGGGATAATTCCGGCATGTCATCCTCCACAACATCTCCGGAAGACGATGATCTTCAAAAGAAAGGGAGAGAGAAGACCATTTTTCAGGGGAGGTTGTGTGGATAGTTTCGAACCGGGCTTTGTCTTCATCCCGAAAGAACCCCCCCGAATAAATCCGCAAATCAGGATCATCCGAACCTCTTGGATGCTCCTGCTTAAAAACCTTGAATATTTTCTGGGTCAGATGGGGATCGGTCAGGAGAATCTCCCGCCTGCGGAGGGCTTCCTTCACATCGAGCCCCAGTTTTAATGCGATGACCGGATCCATCGTTTCCAGGGGAGCGACTACCGGACATTTGTTAACGTGAATCCCCTTCAGGAGGATCCTCTCCTCTCCCGAGGTAAAAACCCTCCGGCGGATCTCCTCCACCGAAAGCTCGAGCAGAGGAGTCGGGTCACTCCTTAAATCGAAAGCGTAAACGCAATTGCGGTTCACCGGATCTACCGCTATTGGAGCCACAATGGATGTGCACCCTTTTTCTGATGTAAACATACCGCTTGTATGGAGAATTGCCCTTTTCTCGTGAATATCAAGATATTTACTCAGGGCTTCCTTTCTCCGAAGACCGAAAACGTAAGAAAACAATTTCGGCTGTTTCTCTTGAATCAGCCTGGCAAGATCAATAGTAGCCCAGACATCCGATAACGCGTCATGGGCCTTCCGATGGTCCAGGTTATTGGCGGCAGTAAGTTCCTCCAGCCGGAAAGAGGGCTTCCCCTCATCATTCCGTACCCAGGTTATCCCATCAGGACGCAGATCGTGGGTAACCCGGACCAGATCGATGAGGTCCCACCGGGAATTACTGTTAGCCCATTCCCGGCGGTAAGGATCAAAAAAATTCCGGTACAGGGCATTTCGGATAAACTCATCGTCAAAACGGATGTTGTTGTACCCCGCAACGCAGGTGCCCGGCTGCGACATGATTTCGTTTATCCTATGGATAAACTCATATTCCGGTACCCCTTTTTCCTCCGCCTCTTGGGGGGTAATTCCCGTTATCAGGCAGGATTGAGGGTCCGGGATATATTCCGGCGAGGGCTTGCAGTACAGAACAATGGGATCTTCGAGGGGTTCAAATTGATCGTTCGTGCGGACCGCCGCGAACTGGGCAATCCGGTCCCACATGGGGTATTTGCCGAATGTTTCAATATCGTACCAGAGCAGGGTTTGAGTCATTGATGCATAATAAAAGGTGAGGAGAAAACCTGCAAGGTCTTGACAAGCGATCTGCTTCAGGGGTGTACTAGAATGAGCCCTGAGCTTAATCTTTTTGATTGAGCTCAGCCTCCCAGGATCTTTTTCAATCCTTTTATTTTACTTATTGGCAACAGTTCAATACTATCTTTCATGGGAAAACTCCTCTGTCCAGGATAAACAACATATAGTCTTTCCAGCTTCAAATCTTCCAGAACCACTGTCATGGATTTTGTTACTCCCGGAGAGTCCATATATTTGAACTCAAAGCCGTATCTCTTACCTTTGTAATTGATTAAAAGATCCAGTTCTGCTCCACCATGGGTTGCATAAAAGTAGGCATTATCACTGACATCCAATATGTGGATAATCTGCTCAATACACCACCCCTCCCAGGAGAGCCCGAGCTTCGGATGGGAGAGAAGGGACATAATATCATCACAACCAAAGAGTAAATGGAGCAGACCGGTATCCCTGAAATAAATCTTTGGTGATTTCACCAATCGTTTTCGTGTGTTCTCAAATCATGGTTGAAGTTGCCTGATCAGGAATGTTCCGGTAAAGATGTCCAGGTAATGTCCGGCCGTATCTTCTTTAGATCCCAGGGAACGGGCAATGTCAGAAGCGTTCCATAAATTGCCATGATAATGGGCCAGCATGGTCCAGAACCTTCTGAGTCTTGCTGCCGGGACCCGGATTCCCAGCTGAGGAATATCTCTCTCCAAAAAGGTTTTTACAAAGTTCCTCCGCCAGTCAAAACTAAAACTGTCAGAATCTGCCAGATAAGCGAGAGGGAATCCTCCTCTGAGCCAGAGATTTTCTTCCTGTTTTTCTTCAACCTCATCCAGGGCAAACCCCTCCATTTCTACAATGGCGACTCTCCCTGCCAGAGTTTCTGATACATTCTTTATAATGACTGGAGAAGCGCTGCCAAGAATAAGGAATCGACAGCTATTTTCAGGCCGGTCACTAAGGACCCTGAGTTTTACTTAATATTCCGGATAATAAACGAGCAGTGAAAGAGTCATGACCATAATCAATACCGACAGCAACTCTTTTTCATCCGGTTACTACTGCATCCACTCGGCATAACTTATCTCTATTTCGGGTATTATCCAGGCCGGATATTTACTACTTTCTGTTATACGTATATTCACACTACGGCTATTTCAGATTAACTCAAGATATCCCCGCTGTCCAGCCGGTAATTCTAATTCTAACCCATCTGACTCACTTACTTCGACCGGTTCCCGCAGAAACCTTCGATAAAATCGAGGGTTTCGCTATAAACCGGCAATAAATCAGGCCAACTGATTTGGTAATTCTCATTTTCTTAAAATTATATCCAGCTTTATTTATAACTAACGTTAAAATGAGAATCGCTGTTGTCCGGCACTTTATTAAAAAGCACTCTCCGGCAAT
>JAGLYY010000359.1 GCA_023131935.1 Spirochaetales bacterium
TGTTTAAAGGGGATGATGATGTGATCGTTGGGCCGAAGGGGAATATCATTTACCGGATCATACTGATATAACAGTTTCTCGATATCAATAGGAAGCTGGTCCTCCCCCCGGACGATATACGCGTGTGCCAGATCGGCTTCATCGCTGAAACGTCCTTTTATTTTCTGAATCGCTGTAGAAAGAAGCTCCCCGTCGATGAAGGTGTATTCAATCCGGTTCTCCGATTGCAATAAATCTTCATCATTCCCAGCTGACAGTCCTATCGCCCCTTCGAAAAAGACAACCGGCAGTTCGATTCTCTTCGAAAGGACCTGGATCGAATCCAGATCCCGCAGGGGGAAGTTTCCGCTGTTTTCATCCAGATAAATGGTTTCTCCGGGAACCCCTTCCCCGGTATCCCATCGCCTTAGAACAATACGGTCTGTTAACGCGAGTTTTGTATAACCCCCGGCGTAGTAATTCACTACCGAAGAAAAGTTGTCGGACTTGAGCAGCTGATAGGTCCCCGGACGGAAAACTTCGCCGCTTATGGCGATTTTCCTTTCATAAGGATGTAAAACGATGGTATCACCAGGTCTTACATAGGGGTCCTGAGTAAGATCACCGAAACGGACTGCCAGAAAAAGGTCGTAAAAAGAGCTTTCTCCCGTTTTATCAATAACCTCAATCCGGCGAAGGGAAGAATAGGCTGTTTTCTTTGAACCGAACACATTCCGCAGGCGGGTCAGGCCCCAACAGGTTATCATACCCGCCGAACCTACCTCCCCTTTGATAAACACATTGAATTGCCCGACTCTTTGAATGATTACCTGGGGCCGGGTTTCAGGGTAAGCTTCCATCACCTTTTGTTCAATTATGGTTTTTACTTCGTGAAATGTCCGGTCCCGCACATTCATCGCACCGAAAATTGAAAGATTGATATCAAAATTACTATCAACTAAAAGGGTAAGCATGGACGACGTAAAAGAATGAAGATAGACTAAAGTATAAACATCACCGGGGGTTGCCGGGTAATCGGTGGTTGATACTGCCAGCCTGGTCCGTGGATCTGTAATTTCTTCCGGATTTGTAAATTCCATGGCGGCGTTAATATCATCTTCTGATTCCGCGAAAATTCCCGGGGCGCTTATAAAGCTAAACGCAAACATCAGTAAAAGAGTTGTTTTTATCTTTCTATTCATTCTCTTCATTAAAAAGACTCCTTTGGTGTCTCTGGACAGCCTGAATTATTCATTAAACAGAGATACATTCGCTTCAAGGGAAAACAAGTGACGCCGTATAGTGTTCCCTGGAATATTCTCAAAGTTATCCGCGTACACATAGGAATAACCAAGTCCTACCTCAAGAGGGAATTCCGGCAGCGTGTACTTTCCGCCTATACTGAATACGCTGATTCGCTCATAGATACCGTCATTCAGAAAATCCTTGTCCGGATAGGAGGCAAGATCGCCGTAATCGAGCCAGGTATCGATGTCTCCTTCAATCTGCCCCAAAGTACAGTCGCCATCCCCATGCCGGATATGTTTGAACTTTAATTCCACAAAAAGGTCCTTTACCGGCACAGCCTTCCAGACCAGCAGTATCTCATCAGAGTTGGGCGGCAGGGGATAGCCCAGGTTCTCTCCGTCGTGGGTATAGCCGGTATTTATTTTACCGGAGAAGAAAACGTAGTCTTGGGGATAATGGGTGTAACAGTAGGGCTCGATTTTTGTGTACTGGAGGGTGATGATGGAAAAGGGGATGAAGGAAAGGGGAACCTTGATACCGGTCTGAAAGGCGTACTGGTTCTTCGGGTTGGCAAAGAAGATACCGGGTTTATCGATTTCCACTTCATCGGCAAAAAAGGAGAAATACCAGCGTCCTATTCGGGGAATAGTTACCGCTGTTGAAAGCCCGAGGGAAAGATTGTCGAGATCACCAATGGTGTTCTGAGCTATGTAATAGGGGAAAAGAGGATTCAGATAAGAGAGTTCGAAGCGCTTGCCCCAGATCGAAGTTTCCCAGGCGGAAAGATAGAGCCAGGGTAAAGGGAAAAGTTCAAGTTGATGAGCGGAGAGCATTTTCTGTTCCGCCGCTTTCCTCGTCCAGTCACCGAGGGATCCGGTAAGAAACTGAAGGGCAGCAAAATCGGTTAGCCGGACCATCCCCTCAACGGCATCGAAGGGACGGGCGCTCCCGGAGAGAAGGATACTTCCCTCTCCCATACCCCATTCCCGGCGCAAACGGGCAAAGCGAAGGGTAATCCTGTCCTCCCAGAACCGGAAAGCCATCTCCGGGTTTGTACGGAAGCTGAAACTGAAATCGGTGTTTTCACCACTTGAGTATTTATCTTCTTCTGAGCCGAAATGGAACCCGTCCCACTGTTTTGTGAACTCGTAAGGGACGAAACAGTCGGAATTTACCCTGTCATAGGTAATTCCACCATTAACAGAATAGGAAAAGTACCTCCCAAAATCTCCAAAAAGGGCAGCATCGATAAGATTGAAACTATGATAGTCGAAAACAGGCGCGGCCCGAACATTAAGCCCGGTTTCGAGTTCGACATTCAGGTTGACCGGCTTACTCTCTGTAAGACTCTTTTCTACAGTAAGCCTGTTCAGTATTTCCCGCTCGGCGGCGGAAAAGGGACCTGGAACTGAAGCCGCTTCCCGGAGCAATGAACGCGCGCCGGAGAGGGGAAAAGGACGTACCGCGGACACATTTTTCAATGTCCCGATAAGTTCGGCATATTCTATTAAATGGTATATTCCACTTGAAAGGGGTTCGGATAAGTGACTCTGCCCCCATATATTCCCGGCAATAACTGTTTGTATTATCAGGATTAAGACAGTAATTCCCTGCTTTCTCATAAGGTTTATGTAACATGAATTGTTACTTCTTGACAAGTATAGTGCAAACCGCATTAAAATGTAGTTGATGAAACTTACCAGGCTTCTTTCGGTGTTCATGTTATTATTGCCGGCCATTCTTCCCGCGGGTGGACCGGATATAGATTCTACTCTCCGGATTTCCGTTACCCCCACGGTCTATTACCAGACGGAACGGACGGAAAAAGCATCGATTATCCCTTTTGATAAACTTTACCGGTACGAATCAATTCCTTTTTTCGCGGAACTTCTCTGGGCAGGTAGTGTAGGAAGAACGTCCTTTCTTGCTTCCCTGCCACTTCGACAAACTTATCTTTCAAGCCAGGATTATAACTGGGGGACAAACTTTCCTTACCGGCTGCTGGACACCGATACGGCTTTCCCGTACAAAGGATACATTTCCGGTGATTATGACCGGTTTTCTTTTTTCTTTGGAAGGGATGTGCCGGATATCGGTCCCGGATATTGGAGCTCCATGACCATCAACAAACAAGCGCCATACTTTGACTACGGGTCCGTTTCCTTCAAAATCGGGAGATTCACATTCTCGGAATATCTCATCAACCTGGATCCCCGGCTTCTTACGGATGTAGAACGATGCAGGCAAGAGGAGGATGCAGCTTACAATAACCTCGAACCGACCGAATATTCAGATAGATACAAGACGGTTGTTATCCACGATTTTGGTTTCTCGATTTCCGACCGGCTGGACCTCCATATCGGAGAATCGCTCATTATCGGCGGGCGGCCTCCCTATCTTTCGAACCTCAATCCTTTCCTGTTTTTCCACAATTTCTACACCGAAGATTCCGCCAATGTTTTTCTCTTTCTTAACGCAACCGTGAGAATAGGAAACAAGGGTAGCTTGTATACCGAGATTTCGATAGATGACATTATTGGACCAATGGAAGCAGCGGTTGAAACCGCACCGCCCCACGCGATTGGGGTTCTTTTCGGCGGCGATTTCACTTTCGTAAATAATAAAGCACTCACAATACGTAATATTACCGAAGGAGCTTACGTAACACCATCTTTCGGAATACGTACAAAACCGCTGCAGGCACCATGGAGCAGAATCTTCTATATTGACAATTACTTTGGGGGATACCGTTTCTACGGTGATTATCCCCTCGCTTTCTATATGGGGAACGATATTATCGATTTGCGGACTCTTTTTCTTGTATCAATTCCCGGAGCCGATTTCCAGGTTGACTACCATTTTTTCATAAAAGGGGAAGGTACGCTTAAAGATAATCCGAATGAGGGGTGGCCGGAAGGTTGGCGGCCTACGGGAATCCCTGAGTACCGGCATTCATTTCGTCTTGAGGCTTCGGTTTCGTTGACGGATGAGCTGTCTGTTGCTGCCGGGGGAGAGATTATTTATAAGTGGAATGATTCACA
>JAGLYY010000036.1 GCA_023131935.1 Spirochaetales bacterium
ACAGTAGAAGAAACAGTAGAAGAAAAAGCAGAAGAGACTTCAGAAGAAATTAAAGTTAATACTGATGTCGAGACCGTTAGTCTTGGTGAAAAAATCGGTGAAAATGTTTCTGAAGGCGACAAGGGTTATTCAGACAAGGATTATTCAGATTATTCTCCTTCCGAAGAAACCAAAGAAAAAGAAACCAAACCTGAAGATAATCATCTCATTGATGAAGATAAACTTTATGAAGAATAGGAGACCGAGGTGGGTATTAGCGCTGCAGATGTAAAGCAATTGAGAGAAAAAACCGGCGCCGGTATGCTGGATTGTAAAAAGGCACTTACCGAAGCTGATGGAAATTTTGAAAAAGCAGAGAAGATCCTCAAGGAACTCGGCCTTGCTGCCGCCGCAAAGAGAAGCGGTCGGGCAACCAACGAAGGAAGGATTTTCACCGCAATTAACGGTGATAAAGCGGGGGTCCTCGAAATTACCTGTGAAACCGATTTCGTAGCCCGGAATGATGATTTTAAAAAGCTCGGACAGGACCTTATTACCAGGGTCATGAATGAAGGCCTGACCGAAATGATTCCCGCTTTAGAGGCGCGGGTACAGGAAACGATAAGCACAATTAAAGAAAACATAACCCTCCGGAGATTCTACACAACTGAAATCACTGAAGATGAAATGGTCGTGGATTATATCCATGGAGAGGGATCTATTGGTGTTCTGGTAAAACTGAAAGCCGATTCTTCGGATGCCTTGAAAAATGAAAAGGTAAAAGAATTTGCCTTTGATTGCGCTCTCCATATCGCTGCTTTTAATCCGCTCTATCTGGATCAGAACGCTATTGATGAAGGTTACCTGAAAGAGCAGGAAGAGATCTTCAAAAAACAGGCTGAAAACCTTGGCAAACCGGAAAAAGTTATTCCCGGTATTGTAAAAGGAAAGCTTAACAAACATCTTTCAGAAATCTGCTTCCTGAATCAGGGTTTTGTAAAAGATGACAAGCAGAGCGTTTCCAGGGTCCTTGAACAGGTCTCTAAGGAGGTTGGCTCAAAGATTTCCATTGCCGAGTATGCCTATTACAAGGTTGGCAGCGAACTGTAATAAACAAGAATTTTAACGGCCGCCACCGGTTAAAGGGGCGGTCTATTTTTTTTAAGGAGTGAAGGATGGACCAGGTAAAGAAAAAAACCGAAGATCGGATGAAAAAGAGCCTGTCGGCTTTGGAAGATGAATTTAATGCCATCAGGACTGGCAGGGCATCAGCTACACTTTTTGATAAAATTCGGGTTGACTACTACGGTACAGAAACGCCCCTTAATCAGGTATCTACCATTTCAATCCCTGAAGCCAGACTCGTTGTTATTCAGCCCTGGGATAAAAATGTACTCAATGAAATTGAAAAAGCCATTCAGAAATCGGAGCTTGGATTCAACCCGGACAGCGATGGGAAAATTATCAGGATCAACATTCCACCTCTTACCGAGGAACGGAGAAAGGAACTGGTAAAACTTGCAAAAAATATCTCGGAAAAATTCCGGGTCGGTATCCGAAACATCCGGCGGGACAGCAACGATGATTTGAAAAAACTTCTGAAAACCGGAGATATCAGCGAGGATGAGGAGAAACGGGGATTCGATGAGATTCAGAAGCTTACCGATTCTTACATCAAAGATATCAACACCAGACTTGAAGAAAAAGATAAAGAAATAATGGAAATTTGATAGTTACGATGGACGATACAGGGCTCCTCCCAAAGCATATTGGAATCATCATGGATGGGAACGGCAGGTGGGCAATAAAACGCAAATTGCCCCGCACTGCCGGACACAAAGAGGGATTAGATGCGGCTAAAGTGATTGTGAAAGCTGCGTCGGATATCGGAATCAGGTACCTGACCCTATATATCTTTTCAACAGAAAATTGGAAACGTACCGGGGAAGAGGTTTCCTTCCTTATGCGGCTTATTAAAAGCCATCTTCGGAAAGAATATGATTTCTACGTAAAAAATCATATCCGCGTTGTGCACAGCGGTGATCTTCTCGGACTCCCCGAGTATGTTCAGAATGAAATCCGTTATGTATCCGATGTTACCAAAAACTTAACCGGTATGACCGTTAATATAGCGATTAACTATGGCGGCAGGGACGAGATTCTCCGTGCTTTCTCCCGTTGGCGTAAAGATCATCCGGATGAATCACCAACAGAAGAGGAGCTGTCAGGATATCTGGATAACCCGGATATTCCCGACCCCGACCTCATTATTCGAACAGGGGGAGAAAAAAGACTCTCAAATTTCCTCCTCTGGGGGTCCGCTTACGCTGAGTATTACTTCAGTGACAAATTATGGCCTGACTGGAATACCGAAGACTTACGAGAGGCCCTGGAGGATTTCCAGGGACGCTTACGAAAATATGGTGGCATAACGTGAGCTCACTTAGCAAAAGATTGATCTCCTTTGTGATCGCAGTATCTGCCGTTATTCTTTTTGTGGCAGGGATTCCTTATTTAAACCATCTTGGACTAACTATTCTGATTCTACTCGTTACATTTGGGGGCACTAACGAGGTCAGTCAATTTCTTGCTAAAAAAGGATATCCTGTTTCCCGGGTACTCCCTTATCTGACCCCCCTGCTGCCTCTGACAACCTGGCTGCAGTACCGCGGCTTAATCCCTGGATGGAGCTTCGAAATACTTCTCATCCTCCTTCCGAGCTTCCTGTTAGGAAAAGAGATTTTTATTCAAGATGAGAAGGTCTTCGGAGAGATACTCCCTCGAGTCAGTTCCTCCCTCTTCGCCCTGATCTATCCCGGACTCTTTTCTATCTATCTGGTACGGATTGCTTTTCTGCCAAATGCTACTCTTTTATATTTGCTCTTCCTCCTTCTTGTAAGTGGTAATGACACCATGGCATATATAACCGGCATGACCTTTGGTAGAAAAGCAAGGAAACCCTTAAAAATCAGCCCGAAAAAGAGCACTGTTGGTTTCATTGGCGGGATTCTCGGGACCTTCGGGTTCTCGGCAGCTTTTTTCTTCTTTGCCCCCCAGGTTTTTGGAGGATCAATAATCCGGGCACTTCTTCTTGCAGCAGTGGTCGCCCCCGCTACAATCTCCGGCGATCTCATTGCATCCGCACTGAAACGGTCTACGGGGGTAAAGGATTCGGGAATCCTTATTCCCGGGCGTGGGGGTATTCTCGATTCTATAGATTCAATCATTTTCACTGCCCCCTTCTTTTTTTACTTCATGTTTTTCCTGCAACTATAGGAGGCCTTAATGGTCATTAGTATTCTCATAGGAATTCTTGGACTGGGTATTGTTATTTTCTTCCACGAACTTGGCCACTTCCTTGCGGCAAAAGCTGCTGGTGTAACTGTCGAAGTCTTCTCTATTGGATGGGGAAAACGGCTGTGGGGATTCACCTTTCGAGGGACTGAGTATCGCCTTTCGGTATTTCCCATAGGTGGATACTGCAGAATGAAGGGAGAGGCGGAATTAAAGGAAGCTCTCGAACAGGATCTTCCAAAGCTCAACGCCGAAAAGGGTTCTCTCTTTTCTGTCCCCCGCTGGAAGCGGATCCTTGTTTACCTGGCCGGCCCCTTTGCGAACTTTCTCTTTTCTATTCTTGTTTTAGGTATTATCTGGTTCT
Source organism: Spirochaetales bacterium (assembly GCA_023131935.1). Classification (GTDB taxonomy): domain Bacteria; phylum Spirochaetota; class Spirochaetia; order JAGLYY01; family JAGLYY01; genus JAGLYY01. The sequence goes on from JAGLYY010000036.1 coordinate 3,638, forward strand.
CCGGATTCACTATTGAGACCTACGAAAACAGAATTGTTCTTCTCTCGGAATACCTTCCCTCACCCGAACCACGACCTGCTGATGGGGTCCTGATCACTGGTGACAGGATTCTGGCGGTAGATGGAAAGATGGTTGATCATTACCGTGACATCCAGGAGTTCATTGCACCAAACCCTGGTAAAACCCTGGTTTTAACGGTAGAAAGATCTGGTGCCCAGTTGAATCTTCCAATTGTACCAAAACTGAATCCCGATTCCGGGGCCGGTTTAATAGGTGTTGCGGCCTGGGTAGAACCTGTTATTATGATGATTGCTCCCGATTCCCCAGCCTTCCTTGCTGGATTAATGGAGGGAGACAGGATAACGAAAGCCAAGGATACCCAAATCGCCAATCATGTTGATTTCTTAAAGGTACTATCAACCCATCCCAGGACTGTCGATTTAGAAATCCTGCGGGATGGGATCACCCGGGAAATCACCGTTCTTCCTGATTACAGCAAAGATGATCAAGGTTATATCGGTATAGTATTTCAGACAATTACTTATAATTCGGAGAAAGTAGGGATCTTTGGAGCTTTCATTAAGGGAATAGAGGAGAGTTTTGAAACACTGGTTCTTACACTAAAGGGAATAAGCCTTCTGTTCCGGGGAGTAAATGTAGGAAAAGCTGTTGCCGGTCCTATCAGAATGACCTATTATGTCGGGGAAGTCGCTTCCCGCAGTTTTCAGATGGGATTCGGAGTGGGATTAATAAATCTGTTCCGCTTCTTGAGCCTTATAAGTGTCGCGCTCTGCTTCGTAAATCTTCTGCCAATTCCCGCTCTTGATGGAGGGATGATCCTCATCAATACCGTGGAGATTGCTAGAGGGGGCGCTCTCCGCCCAAAAACATATTATCGCTATCAGCTTGTCGGTTTTTTTGTTATACTGGTTTTGCTGTTTTTTACAACCTTCAGCGATTTATTCTTTTTAATTCAGAAATAAGGGGTTGTTGATGAAAGAAAAAATCACCTGCTTCTGTGAACACCAGATGGAAGTTGAAGTTCCGAAGGTTCTGAACCTTGACACTCACCCGGAAAAACTCGATGACATTCTTTCCGGAAAGTTCCTCAATTTTACCTGTGAATCCTGTGGAAAGCTGCTCAAGCCTGAATTCGAATTATCCCTTACCTACCACGGGAAAAAACTCTTATTTTCCCCTGAACTTGATAGAAGCAAAGTCCTTCATAAAACCGAAGAGTGGGGCTCTGTAGACCGTATCCTCATTGGTTACCCTGAACTCATCGACCGGCTGACAGTGATGAAAACCGGCCTGGACGATGAAGTAATTGAGATCGTAAAGTATTACATCTTCCAGAAAGCCGGTGGAGAACATATTTATTTTCAAAGCAAAGATGATGAAAACCTGATCTTCCATATCCACGGTCTTAGGGCTGAGGAGGTTGGTATTTCAAGGATTCCCTTAAATTTCTATGAAAAGGTTTCCGAAAGTCTGACCCTTCGCAGAAAAGATGAACCTTTCAGAACGATCCTTGCAGGTCCCTATATCTCCGCGGAGAAGGTGTCAAGCCGGGAGGAGGGGGAATGAGTGAGAGAAGAAGGATACTCCTGGGAATATTTCTCTTTATTCCCTTGCTTCTCTTCGGCGAATCCGGGAAATTCCTGATTAAAACCGGACACCTCGGAGCTATCCATGATCTTGTTTCCCTGGAAAACCTTCTTTTTTCCGCAGGGGAAGATGGTACCGTTCGGATCTGGGACTTAAGTGATAATAAACCGGTTCAAGCAATTCAGGTTTCTCACCTGCCGATCATGATGATCGCCGCGAATCCTGTTCTTCCTCAATTTGCGGTTATTGAAACCGACAACCTCACTACCTATCGTCTATGTGTCTGGGATTGGAAGAGAAATGAACGTATATATTCAAGGAGACTTGATGAATTACCGCTATTCATTCTCTACTCACCCAAGGGCTCTTTTATCCTTACAGGCAAAGCGGCCTGGGAAAGCCTTACTTTTTTTGATAGCGAGAGCGGAACCATACTGCCGGTATTACCTGAAGGGTTTGGCATTGTAGCAAGAGCTTTTATCTCAAATACAGAGAGATCTCTTCTTACCTATAGTCCTTCCGGATTAATCCAATATTGGGACCTTGAAAAGGGTTCGAAAAAAGCGGAAATCTCAACTCTGCCTGAAGTGGAACAGATACAATTCAGTACCAATGGCCGGTTCATGATTGGTATAAGGAGTGAAAGAATTGTTCTTGTTGATCTTATTTCAGGCCGTCAGCTTGATTCTCTGGCCCTCCCTGGTGTCGCGGCCCTCTCCATGGAGGATGATAAAATCATCGCCTGGTCCAGGGATAACAACCGCATATTCTTTGTCCGGAATTTCGGCCAGAAACTCAACTTGTCGGATAATTCTGTTCGGGCAGGTTCAAAAGGATTATCCAGACTTAATCTGTTTGGAAGTAGATGGATCAGCTCCTACTTCAATGGCAAGATTCTTGTATCTGATTTCGGCACACCCCATACGGTTTTCGCTGAAAATACCCTTATCACGGTTCGTGCTATCGCTGTAAACGACTCGGGCATCCTTCTCAGCACCGGTGACAAACTTGTATCTATAGGGGGTAAACTTTTTAGTACCGACCCCACATTGTCAGACCACCAGCGAGCAGCGACGTTGAAAGTACAGATCGAAACCAGCCCCCTCACCGGGGATACAGGAGTAGCCTCTTTTAATAATTCAACATTTCTTCTCTGGGACAGTGATAATCAAACTGGAGAGCTTCTCTTCTACCGGCCAGGCTATCCTGTAAGCAAACTCGATACAGGGGTTTCGGCCTCCTTTGAGTTCATTAAGAGCAGAGGATCTGAGATTCTTACTCTGGATCGACAGGGGACCTTTCGACTCTTTGACGCTGTGTCGGGTTTAGAACTTTTTTCCTACTCCGCATTCGGCCTCTCTTCTTTAGCCTTCCTCGAAAATGAAATCATAGCAGGGAGAACCCAGGCAATTGAGGAGGCAACACCGCTCCTTCAGATTAATACTGAAACTGGTGAAACAGTACCGTTAAAGGATTCAAGTCTGCTTATTTTTGCCCTTGAGTATGACTTCACCGCGGGTATTCTCTACACCCTTGGGATTGAAAGAAGGGGAGAACGGCTCTTTACTGTCCTGAAAAGCCACACAGGAAGCACTATGGAACGTACCGAAACAGTTCTCGCTTATCCCGGAGAAGACCATAAAGCATCCTTCATTCTCGACCCCGAAAGCTCGAGAATCTATACTTCCCTCGGTTTTGAGGGGGTAAAAATACTATCCTGGGGTGGGATTACCATGATGGAGCGTACCGAACATATTCCCAGGGAGCTCCATATCCAGGGGGATCTGCTTATCGCCCTCAACAGAGACTCATCGCTTTCTATTTGGAATAAACGGAACGGTATGAAAGTGCTTGAATTCTATCTCTTTCAGGATAATAACTGGGTAGCAGTTTTCGGAGATGGGAGTCACATGAATCATAAGAGTTATCAATCATCCGCTGGAGGAGAAAGGTATATCCAGCAGAAATAATAATCGTTAGATGATTATCCTGAACAGGATGGATTTTCCCCTATTTTCTCCAGTGCTCCCTGCACAGCTTTATCCACCTCATCCGCGTATTTTGTATGATCAAGGGCGTGGGCGTAGAGGGTCCCAATGAGGGAAACCCGATAATGAGGTTTTACCTTGTTCAGCGCCAGGGCAATCATATCAAGTATACAGTCCTGACATCGGCAGACGTTCTGATTTTCCTCTTGCGCAAGCTGTTTTTCGAGACTCTCGACGACGAGGCGTTCAGATTCATTTACGAGATACTCAAAATTGTACTCTTCTCTCAGTCCCATAGCATTTACCTCTTGTATAATAATTAGCTACTTTCGGAGATTTTTCAAGGGTTTCAGCAGTATTTCATTATAACCCGTTTGATTCGTTTGCTTCGTCCGGTTCCCGCAGAAACCTCCAGAAAAAAGAGAAGGTTTCGCTACAAACCGGCAATAAATCAGGCAAATTGATTTGGCAATATCTCATTTTCTATCTAATCCTGGCCACATGTGTCATAATCCAGACCAAAATGAGAATTGATCATGGTGTTTCGTTCGTGAGGGGCTCGAATTTTGTATAACGGGGGATAAATGCTACTCTGACAGTATCTACAGGACCATTACGCTGTTTAGCGACAATGAGTTCAGTTTCAACATTATTTGGCGATTCTCTGTTATCTCTCTCAAACCTCTCCCGGTGGAGAAACATTACTACGTCAGCGTCCTGTTCCAGTGATCCTGATTCCCGGAGATCGGCCAGGGATGGTGCTTTTCCTTCAGATTGCCTTCCAACCTGGGAAAGCGCGAGAACAGGAATATCCAATTCTCTGGCTAATGATTTTAATGAACGGGAGATTTCCGCCACCTGTTCATGCCGGGGAATATCTCGTTTTTCCGCCTCTACAAGACCGATGTAATCTATAAAGAGAATTTCAATATCTTTCTGACTCTTCATCCTCCTCGCCTGGGCCCGAAGATCGAGAAGTTTAATATTCGGAGTATCGTCAATGAAGAGTGGCGCTTCATAGATTCTACCTGCTGCTTCCTGAAGACTATGGAAATCCGCGGGCCGTAACAGCCCCGTTCTAAGCTTGGCTGAATCTATCCGTGCCTCAGCAGCAACTATCCGCTGCATAAGAGCCTTGCTTGACATTTCAAGAGTGAAAAAACCTACCGATCGTTTTTGTCTTATCGCGATATTTGAAGCCATAGTGAGGGCCAGAGCAGTTTTCCCGATGGAAGGCCGCGATCCTAAAACGATAAACTCCGAATTCTGAAAACCGCTTGTCAGATTGTCCAGATCAGAGAAACCAGTAGGGACCCCGGTATAGTTTTCTTTTGTGTGGTAGAGCTTTTCTATAGCCTCAATAGTTTTTACAATGATCTCGTTTGCTCCGAGGTAACTGCCACCCTGCTGCCGGTCTGTAACATCAAAGATTTTCCTTTCCGCCTCTTCAATAATCGTCCTGGAATCCTGGGTCTCTTCATAGGCCTCCGCTATAATCTCTGAGGCAACTTTCAGGAGGGTGCGGCGAATACTCGCTCCCTGCACGATTCTCGCGTAATACTCTACATTCGCGGAGGTTGGTACGGAGGAGGTCAGGGTGGAAATGTAACCGGCGCCGCCACTGGATTCAAGCTCACCGGATGTTTTTAGCTCATCGGTTAAAGTGATAAGATCAATCGCCTCTCCTTTATTGAAAAGGCCGATTATTGCCTGAAAGACTTTTTTGTGGGCATTTTTATAAAAGTCCTCCGCGCGCAGATAGCGGAGGACTGTTGCTAATGATTCCGAATCGAGGAGCAGGGCCCCAAGAGTTGCCCTTTCCGCCTCGTCGTTATGTGGAGGTATCCTGTCCTTCAGGGACATGGTTGTCATTAATCTCCCCTTTTAAGAGGTTACACTCCCTCTATCTTAAGCAGGATTATCCTCGTTCTTCACTTCAGCTTCGGTCGGGACCGCGCGTTCTTTAACAGCGGTTTCTACTTCAGCAGCCGCGGGCTCTTCCTTTTTAGTTACTTTAGGAGCAGCTTTCTTCTTCGCCGGAGCTTCTTCTTCGACCCCTTCTCCCTTAATTACCACTTTGAGTTCCGC
>JAGLYY010000360.1 GCA_023131935.1 Spirochaetales bacterium
CTTCAATGAGTTTATGAGCATCATTACGTTCTACAGGAACAATTTGCTCAATTTTACGTTTCTTTCCAAAAATAATTTTACTTTCTTGGGTATCAAAATCCATAGTTCCGCGTTGCTTACGGGTAACGCGCATCGCTTGATAGAGGGCATATAATTGTTGTAAATCAGGCAAAATTTGAGCGTATTTTTTAGCGAGTTTTTTATTACCCTCCACTAATATTTTAGCGACATCGGTATAAGTCATTCGTGCATGAGAACGCATGACAGCTTCAAAAAAACGCGACCTAATCACCTTTCCTTGTTCATTAATATAGAGTTCACAAACCATACATAATCTATCAACGTTTGGATTCAATGAACATAAACCATTAGATAAAATTTCAGGTAACATAGGAATAACCTGTTCTGGAAAATAAACCGAAGTACTTCGATTTTTAGCTTCCAAGTCTAACGCACTATCTATTTTTACATAATGAGAAACATCAGCAATAGCAACTAAAAGTTTCCAGCCTTTAGGGGTTTTTTTACAATAAACCGCATCATCAAAATCACGCGCATCTTCACCATCAATGGTAACTAAGGGAATATCACGTAAATCTACACGCCCTTCTTTCACTTTTTCAGGCACGATATTTTTTAAAGGTTTTATTTCTTTTTGTAACTTATTAGACCATTCGTAAGGTAGATCATATGAACGAATAGCAACCTCTATTTCCATTCCAGGTGCCATATGCCTACCCAAAACTTCAACAATTTTACCAATGGGTTGATGGCGTTGTGTTGGCTGTTGAAGAATTTCAACCACCACCATTTCTCCTTTTTTAGCTTTACCTCGACCTTCTTTGGGAATTAAAATATCTTGACAAATCTTTTTATTATCTGCTGTGACAAGATAAAAGCCCTTTTCCTTGAGAAAACGCCCGACAATTTGCTGCGTATTACGCTCTAAAACCTCAACAATAGCCGCTTCTCGCCGACCTTTCCTATCCCTATTAGAAATATGAACTAATACCCTATCATTGTGCATTAAAGCCCGCATTTCTCGTGCAGATAAAAATAAATCCGTTGAACCGTCATCAGGTTTTAAAAAGCCAAAACCGTCAGGGTGTCCTAGAACGCGTCCAGCTATTAAATCTTGGTTATTAACGCGGCAATATTTTTGGCGACGATTAAATAATAGTTGCCCATCACGTTCCATTGCGCGTAAACGACGGCGTAAAGCCTCTCTATCATCCGCCGATTCTAAACCAAATTTTTCCGCAATCTGCTTACGCCCTAGAGGGTTTCCTATTTGCTCTAATAATTCTAAAATTAATTCACGGCTAGGAATAGGCGATTCATATTTTTTTGCTTCGCGTTGAGCATAAGGGTCAATTTTAGTTTTAAAATTTGTACTTTCGTTTATAGTCATTTATTAGCTTAATTGTTGTTGTAGATAGCGTATTCTATCTTCATATTTATGTTTGGATTATTGGTCTTAACAATATTAAAATAGATTGACTTGAATATTGAGTTCTTTTATAACGTCTATTGCCGAAGAATTAATTTTATCCATCTGCTCAATAATTTCAGATTGTGTGCCTATTTTAGCCATAAATTCCATTTTTTTACAGGCATCTGATAAAACAAAAGCCCCTAATGTCGCGGATTCACCTTTTAGCCCATGAGCTGTTATTTTTAATAACGCACGATTATCATCATTAGTCAGTTGATTAAGGGTTTTTACCCGTTTTTCTATTTCCACCCGTGTCGTTAATAAAATAGTCTGAAAACTTTCTATACTTAGCGAGAATTTAAGTGCATCCAACACTGAAATATTTAAAATATCATCGGTTAAATCTTGAGTCGTTTTAGGTAACCATTTATCAAGCGTTGATTCCAATAAATCAGAGCCAATAGGTTTGGTTAAATAACCATCCATGCCTGCCTTATAAACTTTATCACTGACACCCTCCATAGTATTCGCCGTTAAAGCAATAATGGTTGTTTTATCCTTCCCCTGTTTTTCTTCAATAGCTCGAATAAGTTGTGTTGCCTCATAACCATCCATCACGGGCATCTGTATATCCATTAGGATAAGATCGTAATGCTCCCGTTTATATGCCTCCACCGCCTGCCGGCCGTTCTCCACAAGATCGACCCGGTACCCTGCAAAATTAAGATGCCTCATGGCCACCTGCTGATTGGTCGGATAGTCCTCGGCCAAAAGAATCAGGATATCTTTCCTGAACTCCTCGGCTATAGTATGTCTGGTAACCAGCTCCGGGACGGCCTTCTCCGCCTCTCCCATGGAAAGACCAAGAACCGACACAATTGCTTTATGCAGATCATCCTGTTTAATCGGCTTGGTTAAATACCCCTCAATTCCCATATCTCTGCATCTCTTCCCATCTCCTCTGCTTCCTGAAGAGGTGAGGGCTATGATCGGAACTCCTTTCAACGCCTCTATCGCCCTGATTTCCCCGGCCAGATCAAAACCGCTCATCTCGGGCATCTGAATGTCCGTCAAAACCAAGTTGAAGAACTCTTTCGATGAAATGGCCTTCCCGAGAATGGACAGGGCATCTTTTCCGCCGGACACCTCCACAGGCAGGCAGCCCCAGGACTTGAGATACTCCATCAGGATAAACCGGTTGGTCCGGTTGTCATCCACAACCAGCACTCTCAAACCGCTCAAATCAACCTCTTTTCCCGCAAGGATGGCTTTCTCATCCGTCTGTTTGGCAAAGATTGCGGTAAACCAGAACGTACTTCCCCTGCCCTCCTCACTTTCCACGCCAAGTTCACCTCCAATCAGCTCCGCCAACTGTTTGGATATGGTGGTACCAAGCCCGGTCCCCCCGTATCTCCTGGTGGTTGAACCATCCGCCTGGGTAAAGCTCTCGAAGATCGTTGCCTGTTTATCTTTCGGCATCCCGATGCCTGTGTCCTTTACAAAAAAACGGAGTTTAATCCTGTCTCCAAGGTCTTCGGCCATCTCTCCCCTGATGTATATCTCACCTTTCTGCGTAAACTTCAGGGCATTGCCTGCAAGATTTATGAGTATCTGCCTCAGACGGCTCGGGTCGCCTATTAATCGGAACGGAACATCGGGGGACAGAAAGGAGATAAACTCAAGCCCCTTTTGCTCTGCCCTGAGGGCCATACTGTTTGTCACTTCCTCAATCAAGATCCTCAAGTCAAATGGGATTTCTTCAAGTTCTACCTTTCCGACCTCTATCTTGGAGAAATCAAGAACATCACTGATAAGACCGAGCAGTGAGTTGGCTTCTATGTTAATTGTGCTAAAGATGTTCCTCTGATTGTCATCAAGGTCAGTATCCATGGCCAATTCTGCCATACCGATGATCCCGTTTAGGGGTGTTCTCATCTCATGGCTCATCTTGGCAAGAAAATCACTCTTGGCTTGACTGGCGGCCTCAGCCTCGAATTTGGCTTGTTGCAATGCCTCTGCTCGCTTTCGATCGGTTATATCCCTTGAAACACCTCGAAACCCTATTGGCTGACCTTTTGAATCCATTCTTAAAGATGCTGAAAATTCTACATGACCCTTGCTCCCGTTTTTCCTTATAATCTCATAATCAAATACTTTTGAAGGCTTTCCTGTTCTGTAAATTTTGCTGAATATTTGATATACCTTCATAGCACTCTCTTCATCCACATAATCTCGGTTATTCATGCCAATCAATTCATCTTTAGGATAACCGAGTATTATACAGGCTGCATCATTCACGAAGGTACAATTTCCAGAAAGGTCTAACTCAAAATAGCCTTCTTCAATACTTTCAAGGATGGTTCGATATTTCTCCTCACTCTCCCTCAGCGCATCCTCAGCCTGCTTGCGCTCAGCCATCTCTTTAGCCAATAAATCGCGAGAGGTAGTAGTCTTTTTTAGATCTTCAGTCATTTTATTAAATGAGGTGGCTAAAGTTCCTAACTCATCACGGCCCATTTTACTTATTTTATAGGCAAGATTTCCTTTTGCAATCTCTTCAATTCCTTGCATAAGCTTATTGATACGCCTGTCCATTCCTCTGGCAAACCAAGAAGAAATTAACATGCCTAAAAAAAAGATGATGCTCCCATACCGTATGTTGTTCTTTAAAATGGCCTGCCGTGCATTTTCTACCTGCTTGAGAGAAAGAATCATTATAAGTGACCATCTCTCTTTTCCTATCTTTATGGGGGTAATGATAAGTTTAGTTGTTTTGCTACTCTTAGAGTAAGTCACATCTTTTACAATCTGTCTTTCAGGGCTCATTAATTTATCCCCCAAGAGCTTTTCTGCACTCTCTTTATCACCAGAACTCATATATGTCTCTCCATTTGGCTTAATGATAGCAAGGAATATAACATCCTCAGAGTTAACTACCTCCTGCATCTGCCTTTCTACAAAAAGCCAGTTTAAAGACCAGAATGCATTTTTTGCACTTGAGGCTAAATGTGTTGATATGCTTTTATTTTTTTCAATCAGCTCTGCCTTAATGGTCTTGGTCTGCTCCCTGATAGATACCACAGTGATTGTACCAATACCGATGATAAGTAAGGCTAAAACCATAAGGCCTATCTTAAAGAAGAGCCCCCTCTTTTGGATCAAAGAGAATCTTTTCATATAACCTCTATCTATTCTTTAAATAATTATTTCCTCTCCAGGTTTAATAGCCATGGCATTTGTCTTTGGTGCATAATGTCTTACCTCTTTTATAAATTCATCAGCAGACTGGGTAAGAACAGGGAAGGTAGCGTAATGTTCAGGAATAACATACCGAGGATTAATCAACTTGCATGCAAAGGCTGCCTCTTTAGGGCCCATTGTAAAGACACCACCAATGGGAAGTATTGCCATATCTGGCTTGTAATAATCACCGATAATGTATTTCATATCGCCCATCAAAGATGTATCACCAGAGTGATATATCTTGAATCCATTTTCAAACTCTATGATATAGCCAGCTGCCTCACCAACAAATCTGTTTACCCCCTCAAATCCTGTTAACTGGGCACCTGCTGAATGAAAGGCCTCTGTCATGGTTATCTTGATGCCATCAAAATCTGCTGTTGCACCTTTATTTGCCAGAGTAAATGTCTGGCAGTTTGCCTCTGGGATCTGGGACTTTATAAAGAAGCTGAGTTCCCATGGGGCCACAACCTTTGGTTTGTATTGAGCTACAAGGTCTTTTGCATCTGGCAGCATAAAGTGGTCCACATGCCCATGTGTCCATAGAATCAGATCAACATTGCCAAAGCTCCCAATTTTTCTATATATTGCAGGACACTTTGGGTTTGTCTTGATCCAGGGATCAAGCAGGATCTTTCTGCCCTTTACAGAGGTGAAGAAAAAACTCCCGTGGCCAAGCCATGTAATACCAACCTTACCTATACCAATAGATTTTGGCTCAGCAGCCATTGCAGAATCAATGGTTTTGAACCGTGAAATACCAGAGGCTACTATGAGACCCCCCAGGCCCGTAAAAAACTGTCTTCTTGAAATCTTCATTTTCTCCTCCTTTCCTTAATGGTTAAGAATTTTTTCCAATACTGAACCTAATTTGCTTCCCTCAGTCCCCGCTGAAACAGCAGTGAGATAGCAACAATCTTGAAAACTAATCTCCCTTATAAAAATCCGGATATAGCTTTTTTGCACATTCCGGACATATGCTGTGACTGAAGT
>JAGLYY010000361.1 GCA_023131935.1 Spirochaetales bacterium
CAGACAGAAGAAATAGAAATTGGTTTGCGTTTTTTTTCTTCTGCCGCTGGTATTTGAAATGATGCAAACGTTCCGGCGGAATGAAATACAGAGGTTCAATGTTTACGACGCCCACTCTTCCCATTGATCTGAAGTTTTCGTACCATCTGAGCATACCAATCGTGTTGTTCCGTTTTCATAGTTTTCATAGTTTTCCTCCAATGAAAAATATTGTGGAAAAACTATGCCAGATGAATTAAGATTTTTCTAATAAAGGAATACCGGCCACCAAGCGGCTTACTTGAACCCAACATGCAGCGGACGGGGCTACGCCTCAAGGGAATCGCAAGGGCCTGCGGGAACCGGTCGAAGTAAGTGAGTCAGATGGGTTAAAATTAAAATTACTGAATCCACACCCATTCTATTGACAGCATCCTAAAAGCCTGTGTATACTTCAAAAAATATTATTTATCGGAGGTTTTAATGTTTGATTTTGCTAGAAGGATGTTCCTGTTCGGGGAAAACTCCTAAGGTATTCTTTTTCTTCCCTTTTTAGTTAATCCCATCTACAGAAAATCCACATCACCTTATCTTATCTGTAATTATTGAACAGGACATCCATATTTACTCAAATTTTCTGATTTCCTTATCAGGGGTAAATTTGCCCACAGGGATATGTACCGCGTTGCGGTGTTTAGAGGAGTAAGATTATGTCCAGACATGATAAGAACAGCATCAACTATAACGAAACCTTTATCTGCGGTAATTGCGGCAGGACCGTAACTCCCCCCGAAAGCGGCAGTGAGCACAGGAATCATTGCCCACAATGTCTGTGGAGCAGACACGTCGACCTTCGAACCGGCGACAGGCGTTCAGGCTGCAGGGGGTTGATGGAACCGATCGCAATCTGGGTACGCGGCAGGAAGGAATGGGCTGTTGTCCACCGGTGTTTAAAATGCGGTTTTATCAGAACGAACCGCATCGCGGGTGATGACAACGAGATTCTTTTGTTTACTCTCGCGGCGAAACCCATGGTGTTACTGCCTTTCCCGGCAGATAGAACTCTTAAAGATATTTACTCGAAAAGCGCTTACGGAGAATAGTGTATGAAATTAAAGAAATGGGGATGGGACACAGCCAATGAGACTGAGTTCAGTCATTTTAAAGAGCAGGGCCTTATTGCGGGAAGAATTGTTCTTGAATCCAAACATCTCTATGAAGTTGAAACAGAAGCGGGAAGAAAAGAGGCTAAAGTTTCCGGACATTTCCGGTATACAGCAGTACGAAGATCAGATTTCCCAACAATTGGGGATTGGGTAGCCCTCCGGATAGAGGAAAATCAAACAATAATCGAACATCTGCTTAAACGGAAAAGCAGTTTTTCAAGGAAAACAGCAGGAATCGAAACTGATGAGCAGATAATCGCCGCTAACATCGACATCCTGTTCATCGTTCTTGGACTTGACGGCGGCAGAAATTTCTCCGCGGGAGGTCTTGAACGGTATTTAGCAAGAGCATTGGACAGCGGCTCTACCCCGGTGGTAATTCTGAATAAGGCGGACCTTTGTGAAGATCCGGAAGAGAAGCTCTTTGAAGCAGAGACTTCAGCACCTGATGCACCGGTGCATGTAACCAGCGCAATGACAGGGGAGGGGTTGGATGTTCTTTCAGGATACCTGACACCAGGTAAGACTGCCGCTTTTACCGGACCTTCAGGTGTCGGAAAATCCGCCCTGATCAATGCCCTCTTCGGGGAAGAAAAGCAGCTGACCGGATCAATCAGAGACTCCGACCTGCGTGGACGGCATACAACTACCAGAAAGGAGCTTTTTCTCCTGCCCTCCGGCGGACTTCTCATTGACTCCCCCGGGCTGAAAGAATTGCAGCTCTGGGGTGATGAAGAGAGCCTTGATGCAGCTTTCAGTGAAATAACGGAGTTTGCGGAAAATTGCAGATTCCGGGACTGCTCTCATCAGAATGAGCCGGGATGCGCGGTCCAGCAGGCCCTCTCCGACGGCGCGATAGACCACAGGAGGTTTGAAAACTATCTTGATATGAAACGGGAACTTCGTTTTCTTGAATCCAGACAGACCGAAAAGAGGCGTCTTGAAGCTAAAGCAAAAGATAAGAGAATCTCAAAGTTTCTAAAAAAGAATTACCAGAAAAGATGACAGCCGGGGCATTCCGCCCCGGTTTTTCCATAGGGTAACTTATTTCTGTTTTTCATCTACATTCATAGTATTTTAGTAGAAACAGGGTACTGTCATGCGGTGGGAAGTTTTCTTTATCACCTTATCCGGGATGCTTTTCTCTTTTACTCCAGGCACGGTTTTTGGTGAAAATATCGTTACTCTTTTCCTCTGCGGGGATGTGATGACCGGCAGAGGAGTCGACCAGATCCTCCCCTTCCCGAGCGCACCCGGGATCTATGAATCATATGTTCGGGATGCCCGGGATTACGCGGCGCTTGCGGAGTCAGTCAATGGCCCGATCCCCATACCGGTTAATTTTTCCTATATATGGGGCGACGCCCTGGCTGAACTTCGCCGGATTGATCCCGATGTGAGTATCATCAACCTTGAAACGGCAATTACCGCGAGCTCAGACTACTGGAAGGGAAAGGGAATCAATTATCGGATGAATCCAGCTAACACTCCGGTACTGACGGCAGCAGGGATAGATGTCTGTACCCTTGCCAATAACCATGTTCTCGATTGGGGATATAACGGACTGGAAGACACCCTCACAAACCTCAAACAGGCAGAAATCCTGTATACCGGAGCTGGGCGGAGTACGGGGGAAGCAGAAGCTCCTGCTATCGTCGGTATTCCCGCAAAATGGAAAGTAATTGTGTTTTCCTTCGGCCTGAGATCGAGTGGGATACCCACCGTTTGGATGGCCTCAGAAACAAGGGCGGGAGTAAATCTCCTTCCAGACCTTTCTGATAACACTGTTGACCGGATTAAAGAACTGACTGCGCCATACAGGGCGGAGGGAAATATCATCGTGGCCTCGATACACTGGGGAGGAAACTGGGGCTACAAGATACCTCCTTCACACAGGACATTTGCCCATGCGCTTATCGAGGAGGCAGGTGTGGATATCATCCATGGCCATTCTTCCCACCACGTGAAAGGGATCGAAGTCTACCAGGGAAAACTGATTCTCTACGGTTGTGGTGACTTTCTCAACGACTATGAGGGAATCGGCGGTTATGAGGAATTCAGGGGAGACCTTAGCCTGATGTATTTCGCGGCGGTGGACCCGGTATCGGGGGACCTGCTGAGACTCGAGCTGCTTCCTATGCAGATCCGGAGGATGCAGGCAAAACGAGCCTCTAGGAGGGATGCATCCTGGTTATCCCGACAGTTAAACGAATTGGGAAAAGAGCTAGGAACGGGTGTAAATCTCAGGGAGGATGTCGCCATGTACCTGACATGGGAACAACAATAGGTGGTGACTTTCTTTTGTAGTAACTCTTCGGGACAGATTCACTCTTGCCGCCATCGGGGATCAACTGGTATCATTCTGTTATGAGGCTTGACCGGCTCTTGGCTATTACATTGATGCTCATCAACCGCAAACGAATTACCGCGCATGAGCTGGCGGAGTATTTCGAAGTATCCGCGAGAACAATCTACCGCGATATCGAAGCGATCAATCTGGCCGGTATTCCGGTAGTTTCATTTCAGGGAAACTCCGGCGGGTTCGGTATTTTGGAGGGTTACACAGTTGATCGTCAAATGCTCACGATCGAAGATATGACCGCCATTCTTTCAGCTTTAAAAGGGATAAACGCGACATTCGAAGATAAGAAGATCGACACTACAATAGAGAAGATCACCAGTCTCGTACCCGCCGACAAATCAGACCTCTTTTCCATGCATGAGGAGCAGGTAATCCTCGATATCCTGCCATGGGGATATGGTACAAAGCAAAAAGAAAAATTGCGTATGATCCACCGCTGTATCAAAGAGAGCAGGATCATCGGGTTCTCCTACCGCAACCTAAAAGGCCAGGTTACCAGACGGAAAGTTGAACCGATGAGCCTTATTTTAAAAGGCGCCAGCTGGTATCTCTACGGATATTGCCTTTACCGGGAGGATTTCCGCCTGTTTCGCCTTTCCCGTATACGTGATCCTGAAAGACAAACTGAACCCTTTCAACGCCGCGAAAAAAAATATGAACATTACCACCTGGATACCCTTTCACAAAATCAACAGCAGCTGACAGAAATCCTTCTGCGCTTCCCGCCGGAAGCATACTCCAGGGTCGAAGAGACATTCGATCAGGAGGAACTGTCAAAGGATGAAAATGGCTATTTCCTCGCCCGGATCACCTGGCCTGAGGATCAGTGGGTTTATAGCTGGATTTTGAGTTTTGGTGATGAAGTTGAAGTCTTGGAACCCCCTCATATCAGGGAGATCATCCGGGAAAAGGCATTGAAAATATCTTCTTTCTATTCGTAATAATCTCCAATCGAAATAAATTTCAAGTTTTCACTCAAACCTGACATAGGGTTGTCAAACCTGAATGCTAAACTAAGGGCAACAATTTCAAATTGGAGGATACAATATGGACAAGGTATGCTATTCTTGCGGAATGCCGCTGATGGGTGAAGCGGCGGAAAAAGCCCGGGGCAATTATTGCCAGTACTGCAGTGACGAGAAAGGGGACCTGTTGCCTAAAGAACAGGTGAAAGCCGGTATCGCGGGATACCTGAAATCCTGGGCCCCTACGGATAAAACCGCGGATTTTGAAAAACGGGCCGAGTCTTACATGAACGCCATGCCGGCATGGGCAGAGAGGTAGACTCCCAGGCTCACGCCCCTTCGTGCATTAGTAATTCGTGTTGATCGTTCGAGTTGACTGGCCGAAGGGGCTATTTATAATCAGCCGCCGCCCTGCGACAGCTCCCGGTGATCCATAAGGTATGAAACAGATTATCCTGGAATTGTGTTAAAAACATTGCCGTTGGGTCCCTCCAAATGGGCAGTATCTCCCATAGTTTCTACCATCCACCCCTCTTCCTCATAAGTGATGAAGAAAAGACCTGAGTTCTTCAAATGGAACCGGCGGGGATGCCCGGGCGGAATACCCAGGATGTGGCGCATAAGCTGATGAACCACACCGCCATGGGTTATTACCAGCACCTGCTCCCCGGAGTGCTTGTCCTTCACTTTGTCCAGGAATCCGAGAATGCGCTTCAGGAACTGCTCGTCGCTTTCCCCTTCCGGAATACTGTATTCAGGAGACCGGGTACGAAATGCTTCCCACTCAGCAGGATAGTCCTTCTCGATTGTGTCCAGTGTAAGCCCCGAAAAGACCCCCACATTGACCTCCCGAAGGAGTCGATCTGAAACATAATCCAGTCCGATAACATCTTTGATAAGATCGGCGGTGGAAGCGGCCCTGCCAAGGTCACTGGAATAGAAAGCGTTAAAACGGAAATTCTTAAGCCGGTTTGCCAGAACGATCGCCTGGTTTCTACCGCTCTCGGTGAGGGGACTATCAAGATGTCCCTGAAATCTTCTTTCAATATTCCACTGGGTCTCACCGTGGCGGACCAGGATTAGACGGGTCATTATAAACTCCAAAGGGTTTTTCGTTTTCGTGAAATCTCCCTACTCTACGATAATCCCTCCTTGAATAGCAAGACCCCGGTATTTATGGAAGAAGTGCATCATGTCATTTATTAGTCAAAAAGGTACCTTGAAATCATATCCACAAGTTCATTGACCAAACGATTTTCATCTGTTGTTGATTTTGAAAATTTAATCGTATGTACAATTTCTTCAATACAGCGGTAGACAATTACCGCGGCGGTTTCAAGATCCTCTACCCTGATATAATCTTTATATTGCTTCAGAGTTTTCAGGGTGTTTTCTAAAATCCTGTCTTCATGTTCCGTAACGATTCTATCTATGTCAGGATCACTATTCATCACAATAGAGATTTCACGATGAAATCCAGGTGAAATCTCGTGTGCTGATAAGATATTCCTCACCAGGGTATGAATGAACATTTGCTTGTTATTTATATCAAAAGTGTTGTTTGTGCCTGAATTCTTCAGGGTATCAGCGACCATCTTGAAGTACTTTGTCATGATCTCCAAAAAAAGAGTCTTCTTATCTTTGAAATACGCATAAAAACTGCCAATTGCGACCCCCGCTTCAGCGGCAATCTCCTTTGAGTTGGTTTTATAAAAACCCCTGTCCGAAAAAAGTGTTAAGCCCGCCTCAATTATCTGCTCTTTTGTTTTTAATCCTCTTTTTTGTTTGGGGATTCTTACCTTCCGCTCAGCATTTTCCACTATCGCTCCTCCATGTCGATTTACTATAACCGGGACAGAACCTTATTTCAAGCTTTTCTGAACTATTGTTCGCATAAAGGCTGACAAAATACCTTGTAAGAGATATTGTATATTATTAAGCCTATGAATAGAACCAAAGGATTATCTGAGATGAAGGCACAAAATGGAAAGTGTTGCTCAACAGGTTGTAATAAAACAGGTCCCTCCAGCAACCAGGAGGAACCTGTAAAGTTAAGTGTGATTATTTTTAACAGTTATGACATTAAAATACCTACTTTTCCCGCTTGAAAGGCCAGGCGATGATCCCCCCCTCCATGACCTTCACATTTGTGTAACCAAGGGGAGAAAGGTGACAGGCTGCTTCATACCCCCGCAGAGAGATCTTGCAATAAACGATGATCTCTTTGTTCTTGTCCGCCGGCAGTTTATCAAGACTTGTCCGCAGTTTACCGAGAGGAATAAGGGTTTCCCCTACTCCAAGGCGCATCTCCTCATATTCATCCGGTCCCCGCATATCGAGGAGGAAAATATCTTCCTTACGGTCCAGCTTCTCCTTAACTTCGACACAGGAGATGCCTGTCATCATTCCCCGCCACTTATTTTCAATAACATGGACGGCGGCAATAAAGTTGTCAATTGCCGGAGAAAAAGGCGGCGCGTAGGGCAGGTCAAGGTTAACTAAATCTGATATAGCTAAATGTCCCTGAAGGGCAACTGCTGCCATAGCGACCCTTTTTGAGACATCCCCAAGACCAACAGACTGCATTCCCAGCATCCTTCCGGTGGTTTTATCAGCAATCAATTTAATGATGAGCGGTTTTCCACCCATGAATCCAGGCTTATCCGGGGCGGCGTGAATTGCGGTAATGATATTCCTGTACCCTTCAGCCCGTGCCATCTTCTCAGATAATCCGGTGCTTCCCGCGGTGTATTCAAATACCTTGCAGATTCCGGTGCCGACAACCCCTTCAAACTCTTCGTTATTTCCAAAGACAACATTCTGAGCCACAACTCTGCCCTGAAGGTTTGCGGCATCACCCATCGGGAAGTGCTGTTTATTGTGGGTCACCAGGTTGGTAATTTCTACACAGTCACCTGCAGCGTAAATATCAGGATCATTGGTCTGCATGAATCTGTTTACCGTGATACCACCGGAACGCCCCGCATCGAGGCCGGCATCCATCGCGATCTTTGAATTGGGACGCACACCAATGGAAACAACCGCGAGATCGCTCGGGAGAACTTCACCATTTGCAAGTTTCACACCGGTAAGTTTTCCATCCTTCCCTTGAAATTCCGCGACACCGGAACCGGTTTTTACCGATACACCATGAGCAACCATGTGGTTTTCAACTAACTTAGCCATTTCCCAGTCAAGGAACGGTAGAATCTGGTCCAGCATCTCAACAATGGTAACCTGAATACCAGCAAGCTGAAGAGCCTCGCAGGTTTCGATCCCTATCAATCCTCCGCCGACGATTACCGCCTTTTTAACCTTCTTCTCAACGGCAATCTTTTTCAGATAGTCCGCGTCCTCCATACTTTGAAGGGTTGTAATCCCATCAAGATCTTTCCCGGGGAGATTAGGGATAATCGGGCTCGCGCCAGTGGTGAGGATGAGGGTATCGTAAGAAATCTGCTGCTCTTCACCGGTATCAACCGATTTAGTAAGAACTGTTTTCTTGTCTCTGTTTATCTTCGTCACTTCGGTGGATACAAGCGCCTTAATGTCTTTGACCTTAGTAAAGAAATCAGGATCCCGTGTTACTCCGGTTGGAGTGGATATCAGTTGATTCCGTTCATCAAAAACCCCTCCGACATAATAAGGGTAACCACAGGAGGCCATACTGAGGTACCGGCCTTTCTGGATGATGGTGATTTCCGCGTTCTGATCCAATCTTCTTGCCTTTGAGGCAACCTTTGGGCCGGCTGCCGATCCGCCAACAATGACGATTTTCTTTTTCATGAGTGTCTCCTTTCAATAATTATCAACTTATGCTCACAATTATACAGCTACACGGCAAAGCAGTAAACAACCCGGATTTAATTCCCCTTATCCCCCGGCATCTGATCAGTTACTCCCTCAAGATTTCTAATATAAAAAAGATTTCCCTCATATTCGGTTTGCTTCAACTCACCCATGGAAATCATTTTTTCTACAATCTTCCAGCTGCCCCCTGACCGCAATAAAAAGTCTTCAAGCGCATCTTTCCGCATGGGATGAACCGACATGATGCTTAATAAATTTTCCTCGATATCCCCGGTATGAGCGAAATCCTTCCCTTCATATCCTGTCAGTAATTCAACTTTTTCCAATTTCGATCGAAAGACCTGGTATGCCGCATTCAATTTTTCGACAGGAGGCACTTTTACCCATCCTTCGGCAGGAGGACGGGTTGGAACAGAGATATAGGCGATATCAGGCCGCAGTTGAGCCAGAAACTGTACCGTTTCTGAATATTGCTCTTCACCATCGTTAATGCCATTGATAATCATGGTCTCACTGACCAGTGTTCCATTGAAAACTTCGCGGAATCTCAGCATCCCTTCGATCATTTCAGTCAGTTGGAGCCTTCCATGAGGACGATTAATTTTTCTCCATATATCTTCGTCCACCGTGTCAGCTTTTACAGATACCCAGTCAGCTTTGCTTAAATCGTTTCGTACTTCCGAATCAGACATCAAAGAAGCATTGGTGATAACCGCAATTCTTATTCCCAGGCCGCGAAGCAGATCAATAGTTCTTCCTATATTTATATCCAGGGAAGGTTCGCCATCCGGTACAAAAGCGAGATAATCAACAGAAATATTGCCTGTATGAATCTTCTTCAGCGATTCTTGAACGGAAGAAAAGATCTCTTTGGGTGTGTAGAAAGCCTCTCTCCTCTGTTGTAATTTAATTGTATTGCCTAACTGGCAATAGATACAGGCATAACTGCAGATTTTTGGAGGAATATTATTTATCCCCAAACTGCGGCCTAAACGACGGGAAGGGACCGGACCAAATACTATACCCAAATCGAATACCTCTGTTAAAAAGTGTCTATTCGACAATCAGATTTTTCAGTTCATCCGTATCATCTTTCCTTATTGGAAAATGATCGGCAAGCAGTTCCGCGCATCTATCGACTGCTATGCAAATAGCTTCAGGACCTCTCCCCTCTTTTATCCCTTTAATGATAGTTGCAATAACACCATCCCATTCTTTCTGTTCAAGCTTCTCGTTTATCCCGGAGTCCGCCATTACGAGCACTTTTCGCTCATAGAGTGAGATATAAATAAGTATTCCTGTTCTGTCCCGGGTCTTGTTTAATTCCTGCTGATAAAAATTGGTAAACGCGGCCTCAGCCACCTCCTCTTCCAACTCCCACCGGTAGATGAAAAACCGCTTGAAAGAGGGAAAGAGTCTCAGGAGTCCATAAAAAATGAGAAATATTCCTGCCTGACCTATCAGAAAAAGTGAGAGCGACAAGTTACCGATTACTTCCAGCGCAATTAATGCAACTATTATGACTGAAAATAAAATCGTGAAAACAATAGCCCCTCTGACCTGGGCATACCTGTAGTCATAGCTGTCATTTACAATCATAGGTACTATTTCACCCGATGTTATGCTCTCACCTTTTTTTACCGCTTCGATTATTTTTTTTTCCTGATCGTTATTTATAAACTTGTCCGTGAGTTTCTTCATTTCCATCTCCATTTTAAAAAACAACTGAACTACCAGCCTCCTGATGCTCCACCGCCGCCAAAGCCTCCACCGCCGCCGGAAAAACCGCCGCCACTTGAAAAACCGCTTCGAGAAGATCGATTCAATCCCCCTCCAAATAAAATCATAGGTATGATACCCCTGCGTCGGCGCCCTATCATAAGCAGACTGGCGAAACGGAAGATCCCAAAAAGAAAAATAAAGGGAATAAACATCAGGTTAGAATACCTTGACAGGAAACCTCTCCCGCTTTGCGAACTCGATTCCGTTGTATATTCACCTCTGACGGCTCCAATCATCGCGTTCACACCGGCGAGAAATCCTTCATCATAATTATTCTGTTGGAATAATGGAGTGATTTCGTTATCGATTATTCTTCCCGAAAGCAGGTCCGT
The DNA here is from genome assembly GCA_023131935.1 of Spirochaetales bacterium. Taxonomy (GTDB): domain Bacteria; phylum Spirochaetota; class Spirochaetia; order JAGLYY01; family JAGLYY01; genus JAGLYY01. The sequence continues at coordinate 10,397 of JAGLYY010000361.1, forward strand.
AAGAACACCTTCAAGCCCATACCCTACTTCGATTCTAATCTTTCTATCATCCTCCGATACAAGAAGAAGCGCGCCATTGTCATTTTCTTTCTGACCTATCCCGTTTTTCTCAGCAACACGAAGTGAAAAGTCCTCAAGAGGTTCTCCTTCGAGAGATTCTATTGTCAATACCACTATCTGTGTGCCGTCTGTGACTTCCAAATCATACAGCATCTGTGTCATTTGTTGTTCCGTTTTTTCGGAAATCATTCCGGCAAAATCATTTACCCTCTTATTCAACAATGGAGCTTCAAGGGAAAAAACACTGGTTACTATTACTGTTATCAACACTATTAAGCAGAAATACCTGATTCTCATAATTCACCATCTCCTTAAGCTCAGAATTCAACTGTTGGAGCCTGCTCAGCGCCTTCAGCGGCCTCAAAATACTCTTTCCGCTCCAGATGGAGCATTAAACTATTGGTTAGTGAATTCGGGAATTTCCGTATTGAGAAGTTAAAAGTTGAAACCGCATCGTTATATCTCTGCCTGGCAACACTGATCCTGTTTTCTGTTCCTTCAAGCTGATGCTGAAGGTCCATGAAGTTCTGATTTGCTTTCAAATCCGGATATTTTTCCACAACAACCATAAGCCTTGAAAGGGCGGATGAAAGCCCACCTTGAGCTGCAAGGAACTGTTCCATTGCCTGCTTATTCCCAAGATCGCCGGCATTTATGGTCGTCGATGTGGCCTTTGCCCTCGCTTCAACTACCGCTTCCAGTGTCTCCCTTTCATGGGATGCATAGCCTTTTACCGTAGCAACCAGATTTGGGATAAGATCCATTCTACGCTGCAACTGCGCCTCGAGATCACCCCAGGCTTTAAAGGTGGCTTCTTCCTTCTCCTGCATCGAGTTGTAGCCGCAGGAAGAAAGAACCATCACTGAAAGTAAAACAACCGCCATAAGCGGAATTATTTTTTTCATACCTACTCCTAATTTACTGTTTTCTTCGCTTTGTTCTTGTAAATATAATAGCAATGACTGGGATAGGCAACTTGAATAGCAAAATGTGGAAGATACCTGATATTTGGTCAATTGCACTACGAATCACCGCGAAAAGGTCCTGCCTGCGTTGGATTTCATCTATACAATTTCACCGGCTATCTATTCCGCCGGAACCAATCCCTGCTACATTTTCTTTATCATCGAAGGAATCATTTTATATATCACTGACCGAGGCAATTTTTTAAATAATGAAAGAAAAATCTTATTATTCATGCCAGGTATACAGATAACTTTATTTTTCTCTAAACATTTTAATGAAATGTCAACCACTTCTTCGGATGTCATTGCCTTACTTATCCCGCTCTCTTTATAAATATCTTTTGAATCATGTCCCATTTTTTCAAAAAAATCAGTTCTTACCAATCCCGGACACAATGCCTGTACTTTGACACCTTTACCTTGAAGTTCTAAATAAAGAGATTCTGAAAATATTTTTATGAATGCTTTTGTTGCAGAATACATTGCCTGTGTTGGTAATGGAATAAAAAAACACGCCGATGAAACATTTATTATTAGCCCATTACCATTTGATATCATATTTGGCAAAACAGCATGACACAATTTGACGAGCGCTAAATTGTGAACTTTTAGCATAATTTCATGTGTCATGTAATCTTCTTCATGAAACAAATTCTTTTTCCCAAAACCGGCATTATTAACAAGGATTTCTAAGTTTTTCATTTCTTTAATTTTAGAAGCCAAAGCTTCAAGTGATTTATCTTCTGATAATTCCGCAATTATCACTTCAACATTAATTTTATATTCTGACGATAAATCTTTTGCGATTGATTGTATTTTCTCTTTTCTCCTTCCAGTGATAATTAAATCGTATCCTTGCATTGCGAATATTTTAGCAAATGCAGCACCAATTCCACTAGTAGCACCAGTAATACAAGCTATTTTCTTCTCATTTAAATTCATTATGACGCCTAATCAATCCTTTTAACTTTTTTTAACAATTCATCTCTATACTCTTTTGTGTAACGTCTATGTGCCTTGTTCGAACCCCAGAAGATTGCGCCTGTGGGACACATGGTGATACATCTTTGACAAAAAAGACAATGATCTTTATTCACGATTTCAATCCGGTTCTCTTTCTTAATAATGTTTCCTACCGGACACTTTTTTACACAAAGCCCACACCCATTGCACTTCGCTTTGTCGATTGTAAGATTATTAAAAAGAAATTTGTTTTCCCATTTCTCAGTAAGTTTTACAAGAAAGCGTGACATGGGTATAGTCAGCCCTGATTTGTTAAAAGGTTTTTTATTAAATTTATCTATCCTCGATGTAATCTCTTCCGTGAATTCCTTGATTTTAAGAAATAAATTATTATCAAAGCTGAGCATCTTTTTTATAAAAAGTGTTCCTTCAGGAACAAACATACCCCAACCACTAGATGGACATTTAAATCCCTTTTTTATTATGGTAAGGATATTTTTATCCTTTAATTTCCCTACCAGCGTTCCCGCATCGATAGAGAACCCCGCGTAGGTAAAAAACAAGAACGCCGGTATTTTCTTATTCTGAGTCTCCATACATTCAATTGCCTTTTCAAACAATATCTGTTGATAACTCCCTCCATAGATGGGAAACCCGATACCAAGAATTTTATCAGAAAAATCGATATTTTTAATTGATTCGATATTTTCTACAGGAATAGCCTCAACATTGCATGATTTCATCTTTAAGAGCTTAGCAATTTCATCAACAACAATTTTTGTGTTTCCTGCTCCTGAAAAATAAATAATTAGTATCTCTTTCATATCTTTTTTGCATCCTTTCTCTTAATCCTTACCAGAGGTCCTACAATAAACATGATTGTAAAAAATGATCCTACAATAATAAAAACAATAAGATTGAATTTTGAAATACTACCCAATAACAAACTGTATCTAACAATGAAGTACATAATTATCCAGGCGATTGGACTTGTCATCATTCCGGGACAATATTCCCTTGACATTATAGTTCCAATTACATGAAAGAACCCGTTTCCAAAGAAAAAGGAACATATACATAAGGGGAGAAGAACCCAGTTGCCTCCAAAAATCTCATAGAAAATTATACTTACAATGAAAAACAGATGCAGGATTACACTACCCCGAAAATGGACTTTTGCAGTAAAGCTTTTCATACTATATTTACTCATCCAGTTAGGAAATCCATTGCCTGCAACTGCTTCGTCGAGACAATGAATGCAATATGCCGCTTCCATTGCCCAGAATAGAATAGTCAAAGGTATATTCATTGTTTTTCCTCCATGTATTTTTCAAATAATTCCTGTCTGTTTATCAAACGATATGCTTTCTATGCAACGTAGTTCAAATATATCGGACTTCGTAGTAATTGTCAAGGGGAAAAAGTATAGACTCTCGGGGTAGAAGCAATTACCATTTTGACGTTAGTTATAAATAAAGCCGGATAGAATTCACCACCTTTTTAAGGTTTTCTTCGCATTGCGGTGTAAAATCATAATGAATCCAGTAATGCCAATAATAATTTCCCCGTAATCCGGCCAAACACCGTATTGCGTTGCAGCAATAATTCCTGTCAGTGACCAGAGTAGGGGAATTACTGCAATAAATATAGGCACTTTTTTATTTATCCATAAAAACATTCCGAAGGTAAAAATGCAAACAGGACAACAAGCAACACCAAAAATTGGACCACCAGGATAGCCGTGTCCGGATAAAAATCCAATAATCGGGTAAAAGATCAATCCGTAAATAATCATTATCGCCCCAACAATAGAATATAAATCTCTCTCGAATTTGAAAGATAGGGAAGGTTTAACCACTCCGAAAATAAAGAACAAGATACTTTGAATGATCCAGAGCGCACCACCAAAATAATTTCTATAATCGATTGGGCCTAAGAATATCATAAGTAACACAATTCCTGACCACAACCATAAAAAGGCTAAGATGCCAGAAATTATTTTATCGGAATACTTTGTTTTCTTTATGGCCAGAATCACCGCGGCAATTCCTATCAGATAAGTAATTGCTACCAT
>JAGLYY010000362.1 GCA_023131935.1 Spirochaetales bacterium
CTTCTCCAATCAGTACTTTGTTTGCCGTACTTGAGAAACAACACTATGGATTGCTTTTTAATAGCGTATTATTTGTTACTCGGGCTGCATCTCTCATTGTCGGTGGCATGACCGGTGATGTAAGATTTACTCTATTATTGTTTGCCAGCACCGGAGTTGCGTGCTATGGCTTCCTCTGCTTCTGGCTTATTTCAAAAGCAGAGCTACCTGTTATGCGGGCTTTCTATCAAATTGTTAAATACAGCATATATAGCAGTCCATTGCTAATTTCCATAGCTTTAGTTAAGTGGTTATTAGGAGTGCAGGAAATGGGAGTATTGTTATTAGGTCTATGCGCTTTACTCGTGTATTATTTTTTAGTGATGAGGCGGGATAAAGAACTTAGAAAACCGATAGATATGCTGCTTCAACGAGTTGGTTTTATTAAGTGAATCCCATGTGTTATGAAACAGATGATAATTATCTAAAAAACTTCATCCAATATTTTTAAAAGAATCCTTTCCGGGTTTCCTGAAATGGTAATCGATACACCGGAAGATTCTGCCAATATTTTGACTATTACAAATTGAAATTAGCATATATTTTTCGATAGGACGTTTAAAATTCGAAGTCATAAGAAACCATATATGAAAAATATTTCATGTGCCTTAATCTTGGGCGGCCATGTAAATGGTTATTGCATAGTTCGAGAATTATTTGAAAAAGGCATAAGAAATATTTACCTTTTTGATTATAAGAGGGGTCTGGCTACTTACAGTAATAAGATAAAAAAATATTCGATAGTTGAGAAAAATCCTGAGAGCCTGCTGTTTGAGATTGAAAAGTTGCATAACTCTTATAACTACATGGTCATTTATCCTACAGATGATTTACAGATTGATCTGCTCAATACGATATATGATAAGATTAATCATTATTGCTTTATACCATTTAATCCAAAGAATATTACAGAAAATTTAGATAAATATGAACAATACAAATGTTGTGAAAAAATAGGTGTTCCATATCCAAAAACAGAAAAAATAGACAGCATTAATAAAATATACAACATAGACAATCTGCTTTTTCCAGTGTTAATAAAACCGACTACGAGAGTGGACATCAAAACCAAGATGTTCCGATCTCTGGAGATTAAAACAAGAAATGATTTTAAGGAGAAAGTCACTTTTTTAAAAGATACTGTAAGCAAAGGCATACCATTGATCGCATCTGAGATAATACCAGGGGAAGGTTCAAATATTTATGCTTATATCGGATACCGAAACCATAAAGGAGAAATTCTTAACGAATGGATTGGTAAAAAGCTGTCACAATTTCCTGATGACTTCGGTGTTTTCTCGAGTGCATCAAATCAGGCTCCTGAAATCATAAGGGAGCAGGGTCGAAAATTACTATATGGTATGAATCTTATAGGGATTAATGAACCCGAATTTAAGTATGATCAGCGGGATGGCAAGTATAAGCTTATGGAAATAAATTTACGATCTATGATGTGGCACAGGACTGGAAATATTTCTGGAGTAAATTTACAGCATACTCAGTACCTGGATGCCTTAGGCTCAGAGAGCCCCCAACAAAAACAGATATTAAATAAAACATTGCATTTTGTATATTTTAAGCACGAGATTATAAATTTGTTAAGAAGAAAAGGGTATTGGGGAACATTTAAGCATAATCTTTGGGGAGAAGCGAAAACCAACTACGCTATTTTTGATAAAACCGATATTAAACCTTTTATTATAGATAGTGCTCACGCATTCCGAGCAGTGGCGGGAATATGCCTAAGACATTTAAAAATACAATAAGACTGTTTTTCAAAAAGCTTTTATTATGACCATTAATTACCGAACCCTCCTCCAAGGCCGCTACGAAGCCGAACGCCTGCCCACAGATTTTTCATCGGATCGCATTGCCCCGGATTTTGCCTTCAATGTCCTGAATCCTTTGGGTCTTCTATACCGGCCCGTTGTGGATGAGGATTATCTTACAAATGACGGGCAAAAACCAACGTGGCCGGAT
>JAGLYY010000363.1 GCA_023131935.1 Spirochaetales bacterium
TATCGATGAAAATAAACCGGAAGATAATATCAATTCAAATATCAATTACGATTCTGACCATGGTTGGTTTTGGAATTATATCCTATAACAACTCCCGGACAGAAGGCATAGAGCGTATGAAGGATAGTGGTATTCAAGCTGTTCAGCGGCTTTCCAACAGCCTTGTCGAACCACTCTGGAATTTTGACAGAGTATCAGCGGATGTTCTGATAAATCTTGAAATGAAAAATGCTGATATTTTTGCAATTCTTGTTATTCAGGATGATATCCCTTTTGGTATTATAAAAGATGCTCAGTCTGAAAGTAGAGAATACTCAGATGCTGAAGACAAAGAACGATTAACAAATATGCTTGAATATCACACAGAGATCACCAAAGAAGATGAAACGCTAGGTACTCTACATATCTTTTTAACAGAAGCGTATATGCGAAACTCACTAAATGAGCGACTCTTTCAGATAATAATACAGGATATTATACTAACAATTATCCTTATTATCAGCATTTTCATAATACTGCATTTCATTGTTAACAGACCGTTAGGCAATGTACGAAACCGTATCAACGATATAGCTGAAGGCAGCGGAGATCTTACACAGAATATTGATACAATGACAAAAGATGAATTAGGCGAACTTTCCGGCGGATTTAATAGATTTGTTAATAAACTTTTGGATATGGTGCTAAAAATTAAGGCATCCTCCGGAAAGCTCATTCAGGTAAAAGAAACCCTGGGAGCTATGACAGAACAGACGGCGGCATCTCTAGTACAGATTTCAGCAAGTATTGATGGAATCAGAAATCAGATTTTATCACTCAATAAAAGTATCTCCGAAGCAGCATCCGTCGTTTCAGGCATTTCAGGAAAGGTCAGTGCCCTGGAGAATTTTATTGAAGTTGAAACCAGTTCGGTTGAGGAATCAACAGCAGCAATAAATGAGATGGTTGCCTCCCTGAACAGTGTAGAAGGAATTACAAAAGCTAAGAAAGAAGCTACGGACAAGCTGGTTATCACTGCAACAAACGGGGGCAATAAACTTGCTGTTACAACTTCTTCAGTAGAAAAAATAAATGAAACTGTTGGCAGTATTGCTGAAATGGTTTCAATAATAAATTCAATCTCCTCTCAAACAAACCTTCTGGCAATGAACGCGGCAATCGAAGCAGCTCATGCCGGTGAAGCGGGAAAAGGGTTCTCTGTTGTAGCAGATGAAATCAGGAAACTTGCAGAGAGTTCCAGTGAAAATGCCAAAGGTATTTCGAATGTGCTAAAGGGAATAGTTGAAAACATTCAAACGGCCTCATCTTCCAGTGTCGAGACGAATGAAGCCTTTAATGAAATAAACAGAGAAGTAAACGATGTATCCCTAGCACTGGTAGAAATAACTTCATCTACAACAGAACTTGCAGCCGGCAGTAACGAAATCCTGAAAGCAATGTCCATGCTGAAAGATATCTCATTAAATGTGAAGGAAGCAGCTGATGAAATGAAGACAGGATCAGGAATGCTTGCAGAATCAATGGAAGTAGTAAATAGAATCTCCTCAGAATTATCAGGATCGATTGACGAGGTTACAAGAGGGACCGCTGATATCTCTGCATCTATGAACGAAGTAGGCTCTGTTACATTGAACCTTGGAGATGCTACCGATGAACTCTATGCCGAAATAAGTAAGTTCAAAACTGAATAACAGACAGCTTCCTGGCAGGCTGTCCTTATCTATGTGTGTTAATATTACACAAATTCTACTGGCAAGTTCAGTACTTCTACCCTGATAACTCAGGGATTATTTAAGAATTTATCCTTTTCACTATTGCAATCTGTAATATCCTGATTATTATTTAATATAATAGATCTTTAGGGGGTAATGGTTATGAAAAAGCGCTTGATTATAACAACTTTAATACTGATTCTTTCATTTTCCGTGGTTATTGGAGTTGCCGGCCAGAATATGGATGGATTATCCTATTACACCGAAGAATATCCACCATTTAATTTCCAGGGCGAAACTGAATTGGAGGGGATCACAATTGACCTTCTTGAATTAATATTCAAAGAGGCCGGCATAGATTTCATAAAAAGTAATATCCAACTGCTTCCATGGGCGCGAGGTTACAGTTATCTTCAGAACAATACGAATACTGTACTCTTCGCGACAACAAGAACTGAGGAAAGGGAAGACCAGTTTAAATGGGTTGGACCGATAATAGCTGTTAGAATCTCTGTAATTAGTAAAAAAAGTGAAAATATAAACATTAATACTGAAGCTGATTTGCAGCAGTATAAAACAGCAGCAGTTCGTGATGATGTTGGACATCAATTGCTTTTATCAAAAGGAGTACCTGAAAGTACAATTGAAATTGTTGCTGACAGCTCATACGCAGCTAAAATGATTGATGCAGGCAGGGTTGCTTTGTGGGCTTATGATATAAACGTAGCAAAATGGATCATGAAGGAAAATGGAATTGATCCTAATGAATATGAGGAGGTTTTTGTACTCAAAGAAGCGGAACTGTTCTATGCCCTCAGCAAAGATATTCCGGATTCAGTAGTCGCGGAATTTCAGACCGCTCTAGACCGAATAAGTAGGGCAGAACGGGATGAGATAGAAGCCCGGTACTTGAAATGAGTTCATGTATCAACTGTACTAAAACTGTCAATAATTCTATTTATTGCAGACACCCATTTTCTCGAGAGGGCGGGGAGAATTATAGCACTTGTCACATAATTTGATTTCCCTCCATTGCCTCGCTGATTGGGATCTTTGCCGCTCTTCGGGCTGGAATGATACTTCCAATGAGAGCGGCTGCTATCCCTATCCCAGTAGCAACGAGGAAATGGACCACCTTAAAATCTGTATGAAAAGACTGACCGAAAGGTACCGGGACGGTTTCAGTAAAAGTATCGCCGAAATAGATGCCGGTAAACTGGAGATAGAGAATAAAAGGTAAGGCGAGTAATAAACCTCCTATCGTTGCGATACATGCGGTCCAGAAGCCTTCCGCTAAAAGCATCTGTATCAGGGTCCTCCGTTTCATTCCGATGGCACGGAGGGTCCCAATTTCCCCGGTGCGTTCGTGTATCGACATGGACATTGAGTTGAGAATCCCGAGGAAAATAAGAAAGTACATGATTACAAGCATCATCCAGAATCCCCCACTATCAGCCTGGACCGCTGAAACCGTCTCCTTTGCAAACTCCTGCCACCCATAGGCGTTCAGGTCCCCCCCCTCAAGAAACTCCCTGGTTCGTCGTAATGGGAGGTTGATCCGAAACCCTGAGTCGAAGCGGAGAACGATTCTTGTAACTTCATCCTGAAGTCCCAGGAGCTCCTGAGTTGATTTCAGATCAGTGTAAATAAAATTATTGTCGATGAAAGGGTATCCGAACTTGAAGATACCGATAACCTTCAAATCGGTCAGGTTCTGAACAGAATATCGATCATGAGCGGTAATGAATACCGTATCCCCCACCGAGAGATTGAGTTTTTCAGCCACAGGGGCCCCAATGAGAATTCCCCGCTGCTGTCCAAGATAGGAACCCTCAATGATGTATTTCTCAAGGTCAGTAATACCCTCCTCGTGAGGGGCATCGATCCCGGTACCAAAAAGGTGAATTCCCTGCCGGCCGTTACTTACCTTGAGACTGTAATTAATCCGTCCTGAAGCCTCTAGTACATCGGGAATCTGCAGGAGACCGGTTCGTTCCTTCAGATAATTTCTGACATTGAGGTCGAGGGGTAGTCTGCGTTCCTCATCAAGGTAATCTTTATCGAGGATGTGGACATGACCTGTCTGAAAATCTATAATCGCGCCATAAACATAGGTGCCGTAGCCTGCAACCCATCCCATCCCTATTATCATGATGAAAATACCAACCCCGAGGGCAATAATATTGAGGATGCTTCTCCGGCGGTTTCTGAACACATTCTTCAATCCAAGGAACAGAATTTCCATGTACCCTCCTATTTATAGTGCAGGCTTTCCATGATTTTTAATCTGGAGCCAATAATCCCCGCATAGGTCGAACCAAGAATTGCTATGAGAATCCCTGAGAGAGCGTTAATCAGGCTGTTCTTGAATGTAAAAGCGAAACGGAAAACATCACCCATTTTAAAGATCTCACCAATTGCGCCCATATTAAGGCCATGTTTTTCAAAATAAAGTACCACTGGAATCCCCAGTGCGAGCCCCAGAAGACTCCCGAGCATTCCGAGGATGGTACCTTCCAGAATAATGATCCCGAAAAGTTGTCCGCGTTTTAAACCGATTGCCCGCATGGTCCCGAATTCGCGAATCCTTTCAAATACATTCATAAGAATGGCGTTGGTGATAACCGTGGCTGCAATAATAATGACGAACACATTGATCATAATCATTAAAATATCAAAGACTTCAAAAAGTAAAATGACACTTCCATTGATATCTTTCCAGGTTTCTATTTCTAAGAGGTAGTCTTCGGAATTTC
>JAGLYY010000364.1 GCA_023131935.1 Spirochaetales bacterium
AGGGTGATCCTGATCTCGATCGATCTGTTTTCCAGAAAAACAAGGTTTTCCGCACTTTCATGCTGAATAAAAAAGGTGGTGTTATCAAACTCCCTCGAATCCGTTTGGAACAGGCCCGCGATTGTGTACTCCAGATAATAGGGGCTCCCTTCCGAATTTTCGACGAGTACAATAACCCCGTCGCCAATGTTCAATTCAAGAAGTAGAGCGGTACTGTTTGAGAGCAGAATCTCATTCTCATCCTCAAAGAAGCGTCCTTCAGTGATCCTTTCCCTTATGTGGGGGAAAAAGCCGCTTTCCCTGAGTATCCCAATGCCTGCCATGCCGATATTCTTTTCTTTAGTAACCAGCAATCCTCCAAAGTGTAGAATCGGTTCGGCCAGGTTTACCCGTTCCTCTTTCCTGATTTCATCGATTATCCTTCGTGGATTTGCTATTGTATGTTCAATAGAAAGATGATCAAGACGATCTCTCCATCCTTCACCGTGAATCTGAAGATGCCCGGTCTGCTCAACGATGGTGAGATAGAAATTGTCTTCTATCCCCTGGAGCATTCCACCTATTAGCTCCATAACCATTACGGAGAGGATAACAGCAATAAGGATGAGAATCGTGCGCCTTCCATGTTTAAGCATATTGAGGATAGCGATCTTGGTGAACATCATAGTTCTTCAATCCTCCCATCCCGGAGCTTGATGATCTTCTTTGCATGGCGGACCACTTCGGGGTTATGGGTCGAGAAGATGAAGGTGACATGATGCTTTTGATTTAGGTCTTTCATCACCTTGATAATCATATCCCCCGTTTCACTATCCAGGTTTGCTGTAGGTTCATCGGCGATAACGAGGGAGGGGTTGTTGATCAGGGCCCGGGCTATCGCTACCCGCTGCCGTTGACCGCCGGAGAGCTCATCAGGTTTATGGTTGGTGAAATCCCCCAGATCGACAATTTCAATAAGTTTTTCCACCCGGAGTTTTCGCTCATACTTGGGTACTTTACTCAGGATGAGAGGAAATTCGATATTTTCAGCGATATTGAGGACCGGTATGAGGTTGAAAGATTGAAAAATAAAACCGATCTTGTGGATCCGTTTTTCCGCTTTCTCATTGTCGTTCAAAGTGGCAACATCGGTCCCATCAAAAATAACCGTTCCCTCGGTGGGATTGTCGATACAGCCAATGATGTTCAGCAGGGTTGTCTTTCCACAACCCGATGGTCCGACGATACTGATGAAATCACCCGGACTGACTTTAAAACTGATCCCCCGAAGGGCCGGGATAATTGTTTTTCCAAGATGGTAGTTCTTTTTCACATCTCTGATTTCCAACAAACTCATACGCGTATTCTCCTGGTGTTTTTCTGTTAATAATGCAAAGTCCCTCCGGCCTCGAGGATGAGTAGATCCGGAAGAGATCCGGATCCTGGGCAGAGATTCCGGTGATTGTCATTGCTATGGTAAAGATTAACAGAAAGAGAAAGTGCTTTTTCACCTTATTATCCTCATTCCCCTTTTCCTGTCTTTAAGCATAATTGAGGGGGAAAAAAAGGCAATGGCATATACGGGAAATCAATAGTTACCGTGATACACTACTGGCAAGTGTAACCTGTTTTTCCGCAGACTTTCTTTCTTTTCGCAGGGAAATGTATTACAACTATAGCAGTGAACAGGATAGAATCGTGAAGAAAAGAACATTTATTGCATTTTTACTGTGCCTCCTCATCTTTACCGGAACTCTCGCGGGACAGGACCGTTCCATCGCGGTCATTAACCTGGAGTACTCCGAAGTGGCCCCTTCCACTGCCCTGATCATTA